>DATLIL010000040.1:0-8342 GCA_035539475.1 Polyangiaceae bacterium | reverse complement strand
GCCCAGCGCTGGTACGAGTACGCGCTCGATCGGCCGCCGCGGAGCGAAGGCGAGAACCCGAATCTGGAATGCTTCGCTCAGGTCTTGCGCGAAGCGGGCGGCGATCTCGGCGAGCTTGCCGCGTTCATCGCAGAGAGCGATGCCTTCCGCATGCTGCCCCGCTGGACGAACACTCTACCGGCAGCGCCCGCGCCAACGTCGAGCGCGCTCGATCACGCCCTCGCTGAGCTCGATGTCCTGCTTTCGATCGCTTCCTCAGAGGCGCCCGCGGCCGAGCTTTCGTCTCACCTGGAGGCGCTGCGAGAACTGCGACAAACACAGCCTTAGAGCAGCCTGTGAGCCCTTTTGACACTCCCGCAGCCTGGGGGTTGATGCTAAGGACCCGGCGCGATGAGTTTTCCGAGCGACTTCGTCTGGGGTGCCGCCGCCGCTTCGTATCAGATCGAAGGCGCGTTCGCCGAGGACGGCAAGGGCCCGAGCGTGTGGGACATGTTCTGCCGCAAGCCGGGGGCGACGTTCGAGGGGCACCACGGAGACGTCGCTTGCGATCATTACCACCGCTACGCCAGCGACGTGGAGCTGATGCGTGAAATCGGTCTCAGAGGCTATCGCTTCAGCGTCTCCTGGCCGCGGGTGCTGCCCGAGGGCACCGGCCAGATCAACCAGCGTGGCCTCGATTTCTACGATCGCCTGGTCGACGCGCTGCTCGCGGCCGGCATCGAGCCCTACCTCACGCTCTTTCACTGGGACTACCCGCTCGCACTCTACCAGCGCGGCGGCTGGCTGAACCCGGACAGCTCGTCGTGGTTCGCCGACTACGTTCGCGTCGTGACCGATCGCCTCTCCGATCGCGTGCGCTGGTGGATGACGCTGAACGAGCCGCAGTGCTTTACCCTGCTCGGCCACGAGACGGCGACGCACGCCCCCGGCGACAAGCTCGAGCTCGCCCAGGTGCTGCTGACCACGGTCAACGCCCTGCTGGCTCACGGCAAGGGCGTGCAGGCCCTGCGCGCCGCTGCCCGGCGACCAGTCAAAGTGGGCTTCGCGCCGGTGGGCAACGTCAGCGTGCCGGCTTCGGACAGTGAGGCCGATCTCAACGCGGCGCGGGAGCACATGTTCCGCTGCGACGGCTCCTCCGCCTGGGCCAACAGCTGGTGGATGGATCCGGTCTTCCTCGGCCGCTTTCCCGAAGACGGCCTGCGCGCCTGGGCCGGCAAGCTGCCCGCGTTCGGGCCGCGCGAGCTCGAGCTCATCCACCAGCCGCTCGATTTCTTCGGCACCAACATCTACTACGGCACGACCATCCGCGCCGGTCAGGACGGCAAGCCCGAAGCCGTGCCCAGGTCGCCCGGGATCCCGATCAACGCCATGGGCTGGCCGATCACGCCCCAGGCTCTGTACTGGGGTCCACGCATGTTCTGGGAGCGCTACAAGCAGCCGATCATGATCACCGAGAACGGCACCACCCTGCGCGAGTTCGTCTCGCTGGACGGCCGCGTGCACGACTCGGGCAGGATCGATTTCATGACGCGCTACCTGCGCGAGCTCGGCCGCGCCGTGCACGACTCGGTGCCGGTGCTCGGCTACTTCCACTGGTCGGTCATGGACAACTTCGAGTGGGCCGAGGGCTACAAGGAGCGCTTCGGCCTGATCCACGTCGACTACCAGACGCAGCAGCGCACGCTCAAGGACTCGGCCTACTTCTACAAAGACGTGATCGCCTCGAACGGCGCCGCGCTCGGCTGAAACAAAAAACAACGAGCGGCGCGACGATCGCTCGTCGGGCCGCCCGTCTCGGGGTCGGTTGTCGCCCTAGTTCGACTCTTCGAACTCGGCGTCGATGACGTTGTCCTTCTTCTTGTCATCCGGCTTGGCGCCGGCTCCGGGTTCACCACCCGGCGCGCCGCCAGGAGGACCACCCGCGCCCTCGTACAGCTTGGCGGCCATGGCGTGGGCTTCCTTCTCGAGCTTGGCCAGGATGTCCTGGACCTTCTCGTCGTCCTGCTTCTCCACCGCCTGGCGGCCGTCCTTGATCAGGCCCTCGATGGTGGAGAGGTCGACGCCGCCGAGCTTTTCCTTGTTCTCGGCGATCTGCTTCTCCAGCGTGTAGCAGAGGTTGTCGAGCTTGTTGCGCCGCTCGATCTCGTCGCGCCGGCGCTTGTCCTCCGCCTCGTGTTCGGCGGCGTCCTTGACCATGCGCTCGATGTCGTCCTTGTTGATACCGCTCGAGGCCGTGATCGTGATCTTCTGGTCCTTGCCGGTGGCCAGATCCTTGGCGCCCACGGAGAGGATGCCGTTGGCGTCGATGTCGAAGACGACCTCGATCTTGGGCATGCCGCGCGGCGCCGGCGGGATGCCTTCCAGGTGGAACTTGCCGAGCGTCCGGTTGTAGCGAGCCTCGGCGCGTTCGCCCTGCAGCACGTGGATCTCGACGCTGGTCTGGTTGTCGCTGGCGGTCGAGTAGATCTCCTTCTTCTGCGTCGGGATCGTGGTGTTGCGCGGGATCATCACCGTCGACACGCCGCCCAGCGTCTCCACGCCGAGCGACAGCGGGGTGACGTCGAGCAGCACGACGTCGCGCACCTCACCGGAGAGCACGCCGCCCTGCACCGCGGCGCCGACAGCCACGACCTCGTCGGGGTTGACGCCCTTGTGCGGCTCCTTGCCGAAGAACTTGGTGACGGTCTCCTGCACCAGCGGGATACGCGTCGAGCCACCGACCAGCACCACCTCGTCGATGTCGCTGCCCTTCTTCTTGGCGTCGTCGAGAGCGCGACGAACCGGCTCCATGGTGCGCTCGATCAACGGGCGGATCATCTGCTCGAGCTTGCTGCGCGTCAGCTGCTTCTGCAGGTGCTTGGGGCCACTGGCGTCGGCCGTGAGGAACGGCAGGTTGATGGTGGTCTCCATCTTGCTCGAGAGCTCGATCTTGGCCTGCTCGGCCGCGTCCTTGAGACGCTGGATCACCATCTTGTCCTTCGAAACGTCGATGCCGGTGTCCTTGCGGAACTCCTGCATCAGCCAGTCCATGACCAGGATGTCGACGTCGTCACCGCCGAGGTGCGTGTCGCCGTTGGTCGAGATCACCTGCACGACGTTGTCGCCCACCTCGAGGATCGAGATGTCGAAGGTGCCGCCGCCGAAGTCGTAAACGGCGATGATTTCGTTGCTCTTCTTGTCCAGGCCGTAGGCCAGAGCCGCGGCCGTGGGCTCGTTGATGATGCGCTTGACCTCGAGCCCGGCGATCTTGCCGGCGTCCTTGGTGGCCTGACGCTGCGAGTCGTTGAAGTAGGCCGGGACAGTGATCACCGCCTCGGTCACTTTCTCGCCGAGGTAGTCTTCAGCCGCCTTCTTCAGCTTCTGCAGCACCTTGGCGCTGACCTCCGGCGGAGAGGTTTGCTTGCCGCGCACCTCGAACCAGCCGTCGCCGTTGGGTCCCTTGGTGACCTTGAACGGCACGCGCTCACTCTCGCCGGAGACTTCTTCGTAGCGGTGACCGATGAAGCGCTTGGCCGAGTAGACCGTGTTCTCGGGGTTGGTGACGGCCTGGCGCTTGGCAATGGTGCCGACCAGTACCTCACCCTTTTCGTCCCAGGCGACCACGCTGGGCGTGAGCCGGGAGCCCTCTTCGTTGACGATGACCTTGGGTTCCTTGCCTTCCATGACGGCGACGACGCTGTTCGTCGTGCCAAGGTCGATTCCGATGATCTTGCCCATTTTCCTGTCGCTCCTCAGTGCGGCCTTCGGGGAGGGCCGTCCGTCTCCGTGGGTTCTTGGCAACCGGCGCCGGTCCTCGAGAACTGGCAGCCGATTCGTGGCCTTAGTGCTGGGTGGTATCGCCGAATTGCCGCGGCCAACATAACCACCAAGGTCCCGGGGTCAATGGAACCTTGCCACAGTGGGTGGCATCCAACGGAAGACCCCGCGCCGCCAGGCTTTCCTGACCAGCCCTGCTTGAAATCGGTTGACACAGCGGCCGGGAAAGCTACTTTCCCGCTCCCCAACCCGGGGCCGTAGCTCAGCTGGGAGAGCGCCGCGTTCGCAATGCGGAGGTCAGGAGTTCGATCCTCCTCGGCTCCACTCGGGTCACACGAGGTTCGCTCGTGTGACCCGTCATTTTCGGGGTCAGGCCCGCCGACCCCAAATTGTTAACGGCACCCTAAACGGCCGTTGTCTTGCCGGCCCGACGACGCCGGAGGCGACGGAGCGGGACCAGCGCCGCCAGGACCAGTGCGGACAGGCTGAGGCCCCCGGACGGGCCGCGGTCCGTGACGACCGAACAGCCCGACTCGTCGGCGCCGTCGTTGTCGGGCTGGAGGCAGACGCCGCCGCCGTTGCCGAAGCTGTGGCAGGTGAGGCCGCCGGTACAGTCCGAGGTCGCGCTGCAGGACGACCGACAGACGGCGTCCGCCGGGTCGGCGTCGAAGTAGCAGGCGAACCCGCTCAGGCAGTCGGCGGGCTGGGAGCAGGCGTGACCGTCGCCCCCGCCCTCGGGCAGCGGCTCGGGAGGATCGGGATCCACGACCGGCGCGTCGCTGCTGCCGGACGTGGCCCAGTAGGGAGCTGCGTAACCACCGATGGCGGCGGCGTCGACCGCACTCGCCATCAACCAATCCCGCCAGGCCGACACGGTCCCGTAGATGGGCGTCTCGCAGCCGTCGGAGCCGCGCGAAACGACGCCGACGACCTTGCCGTTCATGTCGAGGGCGGGCCCACCGGAGTCGCCGGAACAGATACCCGTCTCGCCCAGGAACTCCGTCGACTCGATGGCCGTGGAGCGACAGGCGCCGGGGGCGCATTGCACCTCGAGCTCGTCGAGGATCATGCGCGTACCGCCGGTATTGTCGACGTCGCTGGTGTTGCCGTAGCCGATCGCGACGTACGACTCGCCTTCCTGCACCGGCAAGTCGATGCGCGGAATAGCCGGCGTGGCCACGCTGGGCGGCACGCTGCTGCTCAGAATGATGAGGGCCATGTCGAAGCCGCAGGTGTCGTTGCCCTCTTCGGGCACACGCACGTCGAGGCCGCGAAACCAGGGGCTGTCCTCGGCTGGCACCGGGTCGTTGGTGCTGAAGATGGTGTCGCCCGGGACCTCGTTGGTGAACTCCGAGGCGCCGCAAACGACCTCGTCACTGCCACCCTCGGACACGCAGTGGCGGGCCGTGAGCAGCAGGTTCGGCGCGATCAACGTGGAGGTGCAGAACGAGGCGTAGTCGTTATGGTGCACCATCAGGGCGAAGACACTCTGGTGCTCCAGGTCGACCTGCCCCCCCGAGATGGGCTGCGAGAGCACCTCGCCCGGGGCCTCGGTCGAAAACTCACAGCCGATGGTGAGAGATCCTAAGAGGAGGACTGACAGCCAGCGGCTCATGAGAGTGCAGTGACACTCTAATACCGAGGCCGTCGGTCGGCCAGTCACGACTTGGGGGATCGGACGCAAGTGACTGGAATAACGCACCTTTGTCGAGCGCTAGGGGGCTCGACAACAGCGCGTTCCCGTCGAGTAGTCGTAGTAGATCGCCGCGTGGGAGGCCACCCTGGCCTCGCAGCCCTGGGTGGTCATGCGCGCGTAGAAGCCGCCGAGGAACTCGGGCGGATCGCTCTCGACCCACTCGTCGAGATTGCCGACCATGTCGTAGAGCTTGCCGCCGTCGAACTCGCTGGCGCAGGTTTCGCTGCCGCCGGTCAGCCGCAAGAGTGGGTCCTTGCCGAGCTCGTCGACCAGGTTCAGACGCGGGTCTCGGTGACCGAGCGAGGCGCTCGCGTGCAAGACCGCCGCGGGATGCATTTGCCGGAACACGTTGCAGCGCCCGGCGCGATAGTCGGCGCCGTAGGGAAACTTGGTGGAGCCGCGACCGCGGCAGGCAGCGGCCCACTCGTCCTTGGTGCACAGGCGCTTGCCCGCGTTTTCGCAGGCGCGCTTGGCCGAGAAGTAAGACAGGTAGCCTTGCGGCACGACGCCGGGCCGCGAGACCGCACGCGCGATGAAGGAATGCTCTCGCTGCCAGGCGGGGAGCTCCGGCAACGGGAGCGCGCGCGCCGCGGCGTCACCGTAGCGGAGGCGATGAACGCTCCAGTAGGCGTGGACCTCGGCCAGCTGATTGGGCTCGGGCGGGTAGTAAGGAGAGAGCGGGTTCTGCGTCTCCTTGTCGACGGTGGCGATCTCCCAGCGATCGATGCAGAAGCCCTGGACGCGCACCATCTCGGCGGGACAACCGCTGGCGGGAACAGGGTCGTCCGCTCGAGCCGCCGTGCCCGTGAAGCCGAGCGCCAGCGCAGCGGCGGCGAAGGCGAAAAGCGGCAGGCAGAGAGCACGCATCCGCCCCACCCACTACCATTGCCAGGCGCGCGCCGCATGAGCATGCTCGGAGGATGGAGCTCACGGCCTGGGAAGCTCATGCCGCGGACCGCCTGCTCCTGGCCGAGCGCATCGCGCGCCACACCGGGATCGAAGACGCGCGCATTCTGGAGGCCTTTCGTCGGGTGCCCCGCCACCGCTTCGTGCCCGAGTTCATGCGCGCCCATGCTCACGAAGATAGGGCATTGCCGATCGGCGAAGAGCAGACGATCAGCCAGCCCAGCATGATCGCGCTGATGCTCGATGCGCTCGACGTACAGCCGGGCAACCGCGTGCTGGAGGTGGGCGCGGGTTCCGGCTACGCAGCCGCACTGCTCGGGCAGCTGGCGGCGGAGGTGGATGCGCTCGAGCTACGCCCCGCCCTGGCGGAACGCGCTCGGCGCACGCTCGAGGAGCTCGGAGTGAGCAACGTGCACGTTCATTGCCGCAACGGCACCCGCGGGTTACCGGAGCGGGCACCGTTCGATCGCATCCTGGTCTCGGCCGGAGCGCAGCGCGTGCCCCCGGCGCTGGTGGCCGAGCTCAGCATTGGCGGACGCATCGCCATTCCGGTCGGCGGTGAGCTCGAGCAGTATTTGATGACCGGCCAGCGCACGAGCGAGCGTCACGTCGAGTGGTCGACACGAACCCCGTGCGTCTTCGTCCCGCTCATCGGCGACGACGCCGGGACTTCGTGACTCAGGCGGAGCCGACGGTGCGCGACGTGAAGGCCATGGGCGTGGTGCCGACGCGTTCGTAGGCACGCTGCCAGATTTCTTCGCGCGGGGCGCCGAACACGAGCTCGGGTGAGAAGTCCGTGGGCAGCCAGGCGCCGAGGCGGATCTCGTTCTCGAGCTGCTGCGGCGCCCAGCCGGCATAGCCGAGCAGCGCTGTCAGGTGCTTGGGCACGATCCCCGCCGCGATGGCGTCGAGCACCTTGCGTGATGCCGACGCGCACACGCCGCCGCCGAGATCGACCCGCCCGTCGAAGCCGTCCAGGCGCTCGTCGGACGAAAAGATCAGCCACACCTGCTCCTGCGACACGGGACCGCCGAGCCGCACGCTGCCCTCGAGAACGGGCGGCGGACCATCGAGCTCCACGCGTTGCATGAGCTCGGCCATCGACATCACTTCGCGACCGTTGATGACCCAGCCGAAGGCGCCTTCGCTGCCGTGAGCAGCGAGCAGCACCACAGAGCGATCGAAGTTCGGGTCACCGAGCGGTGGCGCCGCGACGAGGAAGCCGGGAGCCAGGTCGGACATGGCACAAATGTACCAACGGCCGGGGACCTCGTCGAGCCCCCCTGCGGGACCTCGTCTTACTCCACGATCACGCCGGCATAGCCGACCACGCGCTGCTCGTCTCCGTTCCGCTCGGCAGAATTGCCGTAACGAACCAGCTCCGCTCGCCGAGCACCCAGGGCGAGGGCCGTGAACAACATGACGGTGGTCGGCACGAATCCGCACATCGAAATGTCGTGCTCGACGACGGTGCGGTAGAGTCCCTGCGGGTCGAGCGTGAGAATGCGCTCGATGGCGAGCCCGTCCAGCCGCCGCGCCTCGCTCGCGCTCAAGAAGTGAGACATGTCGCTGCTCGCCACCAGCAGCGGACGCGGCTTGCATTCGGCGAGCACTCGCCCGAGCTGTGCGCCCAGCTTCTCGCACTCGGCGAGCGACAGGCGCGAAAGGCACAAAGCGGCGATGCGCACGGAGGAGTTCTGCGCGCGCAGGAACGGCAGCTCGACTTCGATGGCGTGCTCGAGCTCGTGGGCCGCGCTGTCCGGCGAGAGCGACGCCCCCTGGAGCAGCGCGGAGGTGAGCTCCTGGTCGACGAGCACGTCACCGCCCGGTAGGCGAAAGCTCGCGCCTGGAAACAATGCCCGCCGGGCGCCGCGGCCCGTATGGTTGGGCGCCAGGCAAAGCGCGCGGGAGACCGGCGACAGCGACGCGAACGTCTGACCGGCGATGGCCCCGCTGTAGACGTAACCGGCGTGTGGGACCATGA
>DATLIL010000039.1:0-4872 GCA_035539475.1 Polyangiaceae bacterium | reverse complement strand
GAGCGAAGTCGCGCCGAGAGTCGGGCTCTACGATCAGAGCCAGTTGAACCGCCACTTCCGGCGTCTCGTCGGCACGACCCCCGGCGCCTACGCACGCGAGCACGCAACCTGATGCCATTCCCGACGGCCACTCGGTCTCGGCTCTTGCAGTCGCTGCTCGCGTCAGTTCGACTCGGACCAGACTGCGCGACTCAGCCTAGGGTGCTGCTTGCGTTCTGCAGCCTGCGGCTTGGTCGCAGGTGATGGAGTCGAGCTGTTCGCACGCGGTGGGAGTGCCGCTGCATGCTTGCTCCAGGGTGCAGCCAGGGACGGCGGCGCAGCTCGGTTGCTGGGCGCAGGGGAGCGGGGCGCCGACGCAGAGAGGAGGGGTGAGCTCCACGGTGCAGCCGGGGGTCACGTCGTAGTCTAGGATGTCGCAGCGGGCGTTCGCTTCGCCGAGGCATGCCGGCGGTCCCCAGGAGCAGCCCGGGCGGCCAGTGCAGTCGACCTCGTCGTTGGCGGATAGGCAGTGCTCGCCGCCGCCGCACTGACCGAAGAAACAGTCGGCCTGCTGGCACTTGTCGAGCGGGCGCTCGGCGCAAGGCAGCGGCGTACCGGCTCGGTAGCCCTTCTTGAAGGTGTAGACGGCGCGGCTGGGCTCGAGGCGCAGCGTGAGGGTGTCGCCGTCGACGCAGTACTCGCCGACCTGGACAGTGGGGAGGGAGAACTGCAGCGTCGTACCCTCGGTCTGCCAGTGGAGCTCGTCGTCCCCGCCGCCGCCGTTGGAGAAGGTGCAGGTGCAAAGGCCACAGTCGCTGAGCTGGCAGGCTTCCGTGCCGCGGTCGCCGCTTTCACAGCTCACGGTCGTTCCGCGGCGCAGGCAGGCGTCGGCGTAGCGCGAGGTGACTTCTTGCTGCGTCATCTGACCGAAGCCAGTACCCCCCGCGAGCAATTCGAGAACGAAGCTGAATTCCGACGCGGCAACGACCTCGCCCAGGCAGGTGGAGATCACGGAGGGATCTACGGTTTCGTTCACCAGCTCGAGCGTGTCGGAGATGCCGACCATGTCCGTGAGCGTCCAGAGGCCCACCGGGTCGCCGCCGCAAGGAACGAATTCGGGCGCCAGCTCCACCTCGAACGCCGGACAGACATCGCAGCGGCACTCGCCGGAGGGGCATTCGGTTTGACCCGTGAGCTCGCCGGGGCAGCTGCATGGCATCGGGTGGCACGCTGGCTCGCTCCCAGTTCCCGCCTGCCCCGTCCCCGCTTGGCCCATCCCTGCTTGGCCCTGGCGGGGCATTGGCGACGAAGATGGCTCATCGCTGCTAGCACAGGAGGCGAGCGCCGACGTTGCCACGACCATCCAGACACCCAACAGGCCCATTTCGCGCATGCTCCCGGTCAGGGCAGCACGACGTTCTGACCGTGTCAACGAGTCGGGGTCGATCGCGCGCCCCCGAACTTGCGCGGTCGGGCCTTCTTCTTCGTCGCGCTCTTTCGCGTCTTCTTCGCCGGCTCAAGTGATGTCGTGAGCTTCTGCTCGGCCGCTGTTCGCTTTGCCATCACGTTGACTGCGGCGAGAAGGGCGGAAACGGCCACGGGCTTCTTGTCGCCCTTGCGCGGCTTGCCGTACAGCGCCAGGACGCTGCGAAGGGTCAGATCCAGGTACGAATCGGGGAGGTTCATCAGAGCACGCTGACGATGGCGCGGCAGAGCTGGTCCATCGACGACTGCGTCATGCCGGCCACGTTGATGCGGCCCGAGCGCACGACGTAGATGGCGTGCTCGGCCTTGAGCTTCTCGACCTGATCGGGGTTCAGACCCGAGAAGCTGAACATGCCCTTCTGCTGGGTGATGAAGGAGAAGTCGCGCTTGGCGCCGGCCTTGACCAGGCCGTCGACGAAGGCGCGGCGCATGTCGGCGATGCGGTTGCACATCGTCGCGAGCTCTTTTTCCCAGGTCTTGGTGAGCTCGGCGTCGCCGAGGATGGTGGTCACGATCGCGCCGCCGTGGGCGGGCGGGTTGGAGTAGTTGACGCGAGCGGCGACCTTGAGCTGGCTCTGCACCGCATCGGCGGCGGCGGGAGTCTTGGCCACGGCGGTGAGGGCGCCGGTACGCTCGTTGTAGAGGCCGAAGTTCTTGGAGAAGCTCGAACAGACGAGGACCTCGTCGTGCTGTTCGAGCAGGGCGCGCAGGCCCGTGGCGTCCGCCTCGATGCCGTCGCCGAAGCCCTGGTAGGCGAAGTCGACGAGCGGCAGCGCTCCGCGCTCCTTGAGCAGCGCGGCGATCTCGGTCCACTGCGCGGGCGTCGGGTCGACACCCGAGGGGTTGTGGCAGCAGGCGTGGAGCAGCACGACATCACCAGCGGCGGCGCCGGCGAGGGACTGCTTCAGGCCGGCGAAGTCGAGGCCGTTGTTGCTCGCGTCGAAGTAGCGGTAGCCCGCGAGCTCGAGACCGGCGGCGGAGAAGATCGCGCGGTGATTCTCCCAGGTCGGATCGCTGACCCAGACCTTGCTGGCGCCGGCCTTGTGCTTCAAGAAGTCTGCGGCCAGGCGCAGCGCGCCGGTGCCGCCGGGGGTGTGGCAGGTGACCGCGCGGCCGCCGTCGACGAGCGGGCTGCCGGCGCCGAAGAGCAAGCGACGCACGGCCTTGCCGTAGGCCGGATCACCCTGGATCGGCTTGTAGAGCTTGTTCTTCTCCTGCTCGAGCAGCCGGCGCTCCGCTTCCTTCACGCAGGCGAGCACGGGAGTCTGGCCGCTGTCGTCCTTGAACACGCCGACGGAGAGGTTGATCTTTCCGTCGCGGCGCTCGTTCTGGAACGCTTCGCTGATGCCAAGGATGGGGTCGGGGGGCGCGGCCTGGATGCTGTCGAACATTCTGGTTCCAGCGGGCTATCGCTGCTGGGGCCGCTGCGCAAGTGGTTTTCCCCTAAATTGCGGGGCGAGCCGAAACGCTGAGGCCGACTTTGACCGGCTTTTCGTCGACCATGACGTTGGCGGTGAAACGCGCGCTCTGTCCGGGCTCGAGCCTGGCGGTGTCGGGGTAGGCGCTCTCCAGGCCGATCATCGCGCCGGCGTCGTTGCGAATGACGAGCTCGACCTTGATCAGGCCTGCAGCCACCTTGCCCTCGTTCTTCACCGTGCCGCTGATCTCCCAGGTCCCGAAGTTCTGCTTGGGCTCGCCCTCCTGCTCGACCTTCAGCCCCGGCACAGCGCCGGGGTCATACAGGGTCCGGCTGGCGCTGACCTCGTAGACGACCTCGGCATGTGGAGGCAAAGCGTCCATCAGGATCTTGACCGGCGAGCTCTCTCCGGGGGCCAGCAGGTCTCGCTCGGCGTAGCCTTCGCGGGTGGCGAGAACGCTGGCCCTGCCTCGCAGCGACGCGACGACGCGGGGTTTGTCGACGGGGAAGGGCGAGGTGTTCTTCACCATCCCGAGCACGTAGTAGGAGCCTTCGCTACCGCTCTTTCTGCCCTGGGGCTCGAACGTCAGCGTCGGGTTCGGTTCGCTCGCAGCGCGGGGACCGAGCAACGGAGCGCGCGCCGGGGCTGGAGCGACGCTCGGGGCGGGCACTGCGACCTGGCGGCTCCGCCGCACGACGGCGATCAGCGCCAGCGCGGCCACGAGCAGGAGCAGGCCGGCGAAAAATGCGCTGGGGCCACGGAGCTTCGGGCTCACTCCGTCTTCGTCGCCCCGCAGTCACAGGGAGTGAAGCCGGTGCCAGCCTCGTTGCACGACTGACCACCGGCGCAAGCTGCGGGCCCGATACACGCCTGGGTGCTGCCCGGCACACAAACCTGTTCCGCCTTGGCCGACTCAACTGGCTTTGCCGCGACGGAGGCTGGGGGAGCCGCGGCGGCTTGGCGCGTCTCGCCTTTGCGCTCGCAGTGATAGGCGGTCCCACTCACGGTCGCAGTGGTCGTGGTGGACCCCTGATCTCCGGCTTGCCCCATCGTGGGCGGATCGTGCTGCACGAAGTTGGCGCCGCGCTCGGTCGCCTGGTTCCTGAGGTCGTTCATCGCGTACTCGATGAGGTCCTCGTTGGCGATCCAGCCGCCGCCGAAGGAACCGCCGCCGCGGCCAACGATGTATCCCAGAGCCTTACAGCTTCCGGGCTCCCAGCCAGAGTCGACGGGCGCACTCGGAGAGATCGCGACCTTTGCCCCGCCGTCGGAGAGTTGCTCCTGCTTGCAAGCGAGCAACACCCCGAGCAACAAGCCCACCAACACCAACGAATCGGCCTTGCCTACCATCGCGGGCGCAGTCTCTACCAGCGCGAGGCAGCTGTGAATAGCCACGTTTGGCGCGTGGGTTCACAGCGCCCCCGACGAGGGATCCCTGGCGCTCCCCCGGCTGGAGGCGGAGCTAGAGCCGGGGGAAAAGCCCCGAAAGTGGGGCGGAGCTTGAGCTTCGGAGGACTTTTGGCATGCTCCGCCCCGCCATGGCTGACGATACCTTTGCTTCCTTGTTCGGCAGCGGCGGACCGGGCGCTGCGGCGCGCCGGCTTCGCCAGGGCGAGGTCGTCGACGCCCGCGTCCTCACCATCGCCGGTGACACCATCTTCGTCGACGTCGGGACGCCCGGTGACGGACGCATCCCGCGCGCCGAGCTGATGGACGCCAAGGGCAACCTGCGCGTGGCGGTGGGTGACACCCTGCGCGCCACGGTCGTCGACATCCGCGGTGAAGGCCCCGTCCTCACCGTCTCGCTCGGCCGCGGCGGCAACATCGACGTCTCGTCGCTCGAGCTCGCCCGTGAGAGCGGTGCGCCGGTGGCCGGCGAGATCACGAAGGCGGTCAAGGGCGGGCTCGAGGTCAACGTCGGCGGCATTCACGCCTTCTGCCCCGCCTCCCACATCGAGATCGGGTTCACTGCCGACCTCGAGGTCTACGT
>DATLIL010000038.1:0-4815 GCA_035539475.1 Polyangiaceae bacterium | reverse complement strand
TCGGAGTCCTCGTAGCTGAACGAGAGGACTCGATCGCGGAGATCGAGCGGCTGACCGCCGGCGCTACGCTCGTTCTCGAGCAGCGTGATGCGCACACCCGGAGCGCTGCGGTCGAGCGTCACGACTCCCTCCGGCGCGCCTCACCCAGGATGACGTCGGTCAAGAGCCGCAGGCTCGGCACGAACACCGCTCGCCCCGGCTCGAGCTCGAGCGTCGGATCGATGATCGGATCAGGTTGGAAGTCGGCGATGGCCCACCAGAAGCCGCAGGCGCGCGGCAGCGGCGCGAAGTAGCGCCCCGCGAGCTCGAAGAGCGTCTCCCCCTGCCTCGCCAGGTGGACGCGTGTGTCGGGCTCCTCACGGAAGGCGAACGGTTCGCGCTCGGTCAGGAAGAGGCGCCCGGCCGCGTCGCGCACGCCGTGCGTGAACGAGTGTCGGGAGCCGGCGAGCGGGGGCATGCAACGCTACAAAGTGGGCGCACGTCTTTGACCGGGGACGGCTGGCGAGCTCTTCCATGCTGGCCGTTCCCTGCGGCAGTGCATCGGCGCACCGATGGACGAGCAGCGGCGAACGACGAACTTCGATTCTCGACGCTGAGATCCCGCTCAGCTATCGGCTCGCACGGCGATCACGCGCGCGATCTGGTTAAGCAGCTTGTGTTGGTCGTAGGGCCTGGGCATGAAGAAGTCGGCGCCGACCGCGAGGGCTTCGCGCTCGTCGTCGGCCAGGGCACTGGCGCTGAGCGCTCCGATCGCTGCATTGGACCCGGCGGCCCTCATCCGTCGGATCGCCTCGAGCCCGTCCATCTCGGGCATCCGCAGGTCAACGAGCACGAGATCGGGGTGCCAGTCGGAGTGGATGGAGAGGGCGCTCGGGCCATCCGGGGCCGTACGCGTCTCGAAGCTCGGCTGCGCGAGCAGCTCCGAGAGCAGCTCCCGGTTGATCGGGAGGTCGTCGACGACGAGCACCTTGCATCGTGTCACGGGCGCCGCGACCCGGGCAGGCTCTACGCGGACCTGAGTCACCGATTGCGGGCCGACGAGCCTGGCCACGAAGGTAAACGTGAACGTGCTGCCCACGCCTGGCGCGCTCTGGGCGGTGAGGTCGCCGCGCATCAGCTGCGTGTGGGCGCGGCTAATAGCGAGCCCCAGGCCCGTTCCGCCGGCCCGTGCACCGTCCTTCAGCTGCTCGAACGGATAGAATATGCGCTCGATGTCCTGCGCCGGGATGCCGACCCCCGTGTCCACGACGTCGATTTTGACCACGATCGCCTCGTCTGCGCGCGTGCTCGAGGACGCCTTGACGCGGATCGATCCCTGCCCGGTGAACTTGACGGCGTTGCCCACGAGGTTGATGAGGATCTGCTTGACCTTGGCGCCATCGCCGAAGATGTAAGGTGGGAGCTCGGGAGCGCGCTCGATCGTCAGCTCGATCCCGTTGGCTGCGGTCTGGGGGGCGAACATCTGCTCGACCTCTTCCAGCGCCGCCCAGAGGTCGAACGAGTCCTCGACGAGCTCGACGTGATCAGCCTCGATCCTTGACATCTCCAGCACGTCGTTGAGGAGCTGCCGGAGGTGCTCTCCGTTCTTGTGGATGATGCCGAGCTTCTTCCGCTGGGCCCCCTTCAGTGAACCGTCGCTGTGAAGTAGTTCCACGCACCCCAGGATCACGGCCAGGGGCGTGCGGATCTCGTGGGACATATGGGCGAGAAACTGACTCTTTGCCGCGTTCGCGCGCTCGGCGTCGTCCTTGGCCTGGCGCAGCTCGCGCGTGCGCGTGGCGACGAGCTCCTCGAGCTTCTGGCGGTGCGTGCGGATCTCGGTCACGTCCTGCACCTGCGCGATGATGCGGGCAGGACGGCCCGTGTCGTCGGCCACGACAGACATCGAGAGGAGCGCCCACGCCGGCTCGCCGTCATTCCTCAGCAAGCGTTTCTCGAGGGTCAGGGACTGGAGCTCGCCAGCGAATAGTCGCCGGGCTTCCGCTTCCTCGGATCCTCCCTCGCACTGCTTGAGGAGGTCCTGAAGTCGTCCGTTGGCAAGCTCCCCGGCGGTCGTGCCGAGGATGCGGCACAGCGCGCGGTTGACGCCAAGAAGCCGTCCGTCCGGCGCGATGAGGGCCATGCCGATGGGGGCGTGCTCGAACGCAGTCTCGAACTGCCGCCTGGCGATCGCCCCCCGCGCGCTCCGAGCCGAGTACTCCCGAGACAGAAAGAGCGCCATGAAGAGTACAAAGATGGCGTGCGGGAGGGCGCCCAGGTAAGGCGCTCGCATTTTCGCGAAGTCGACGAGAAACGCGATCACGGCTCCGCTCGAGACCGCCCCCACCCCGACGGCGACGAGGATCGCGGCTGACCGCTCGCGCTTCCAGAGCGTGCGGGCGATGAAGAATCCGTAACTGTGGATGGCCAGCACCACGAGATAGACAAGGGCGAGGGACGTGCGCGCGATCTCGCGGATCGGAAGTAAGAACGTGCCGCCTCCAGGCAGTCGCAGTGGTTGCAGCTCGATCACGGTTCCACGCAGCGGAACCCACTGGTTCTGGACGACGAGGAACGCGAGCAGCCCCCAGACGATTGCCCGGAAGGCACGGTCCCGGCGAGCGCCCAGGCTCGCATAGAACTGGAGGACCAGCCCATTGCAGAGCAGGCCGACCGTGACGCCCCAGTCGAGCGCGAGCTGGGCCTCGGGGATCGTCGTCGCCAGGAAGCGCGCGACCATCACCCAGCTCAATACGCAGTACAACGCGCACTGGACCGCGAACACGAGCAAGATCCGTTCGTTGCGGGAGAACCACCACTGGATCGCGTAGTGAACCGCGGCGAACGCGAAGAAACCTGCAAGGCAGGCGTTCAACAGCCCCAGAGTGTTCAGCAGTACCTCCGCCTTGGTCGGGAACGCCCACCCTACATGCGCGCCGCCTTCATGTCGATGTTCGCTCGCGGTCCCGAAAGGTCCGTGACGTGGTCAAAAACCGCAGGATCCGTGTTTTTCGGTAGGCCTTGCCCGGCTCGGTGCGGTCGCCGGGTCCGGGTCGGGAGTTTGACAGGCCGTGAGTCGCCAGCCGGGACTAAAAAGCGCGGTAGACGCGGCTGACTACTCTCGCCGGCGATCCTCGGAGGTGATCCGAACGTCTAGAATCTCCTCGAACGTTGCCGTTGCGGTATACACGAGCACCCGCCCGTCGCCCGCGAATTGGCGGTACTGAAAGTCGACCGCGGTGAGTACACACTCGATGGTCAGCACTCGGGGCCAGACGATCAGCACGCGCGGCGGCGCTGCGGAGGCGACGCTCTCGAGCGCCTCCGGCGGCACGGTGAGCGCCATCAGAAAGTGTCGGAACTCGAGGATCTCCGGCGCGCCAGGTTGCTCGGCAGCGAAGAATCGGTCGAGGTAGAATTCGACGCCGCTGAGCTGGCGGTTGCCTGTGCTTTGGAACTGGAGCACCTGGTGCGAGAGACCGGGCACGACGAGGCGGTTCCAATTGATCTGGAGCTTCTCGACGAGCTCCGTGGGATTGAGCAGGCACTCGATGCTCTCGCCGGTCCAGACGTTGACCAGTGAGCAGCGAGGGGCGCGCGTGATGCTCTTGCCGAGCGTCATCAGTAGGCCGGCACGGGTGAAAAGGACCGTGTGGCGGCGTCTTGGTCGGCGCGGTGCACCGCGCGCGCGAGGGTCTCGCCGTCCACTTGCAGGTTCACGGTGACTGGCGGTGCAGGGGTCGGAGCCGGGACGCTCGGACTGGAGGAGAGCGGTGGCGTGAGAGCTCGCACGGCTGCCACCGCTGGAGCAGCAGGAGGCGCTGCGCCAGCGGGCACTGGTGGGCGCGCCTGGCCGGGCGTGAACGACTGCCCCTCGAGGCCGAAGTCCCGGAGCGTGTCTGCGCGGGCCTGTTCCTTGAAGTCGCGGATGGATTTCTGGAATTGCGTGTTCTTGCCGAGGAGACCCGCCAGGGCATCGACGGCGCCGCCGAGCGCGCCCACGAGCTCGAGGACCGCGCCCGCGACGGCGTCGATGACGCCGAAGGCGACGAGCTTCATGCCCGTCCAGATGTCGGCCCACCTGCCCGTGAAGATGCCGCCGATGACGAAGACGACCCCCGTGACCACGTCCGCCAGGCCAGAGAACAGCGACATGACTGCGCCGAGCGCGCCGCTGACCACCGATGCGGCGAGCGAGACGGTCGAGACGAACACGCCGATGATCGTGATGGCGATGCCGATCACGAAGGCGACGACGTTGCCGAACGCGCTCCACAGGCTCCCGGTGCTTTGAATGGCTCCTGACTGCGAGCCGAGTACACCGGTCAACTGCGTAAGGTTCGTGCCGAGCTGGGCGAACGACCCGCGAACGACCTCGACGCCTGGGGCAATGGCCTCCCACGCCCCGACCACGCCAGTGCCGAGCTCGACCAGGCCAGTCAGCACCCGGGCGGAGAACTCGAAGACTTTGGCGAGCACCTGACCCACACGCTCGCCGGCGCTGCCGAACTGTCTAAACTTGTCGGCGGCCGTGCCCGCATCGTCGCGCTCCGAGAGGATCCCGAGCGCCGAGCCGAGGGAGCGCAGTGCTGCCAGGAAGCCGTCGATGGCAGGGCGTGCCGCCTCGACGCCGGCCCCGAACCCATCGGCGATGCCGGAGAAGAAGTTCTTGATGCGATTCGCCCAGAGAAAGACATTGACCAGGAAGTCCTTGAGTCCGGCGTTCTCAACACGATTGAGCTCCTCGCGTACCGCTCCCGAGAAGCCACCCTCATTGAAGAGCTGCGAGAGGCCCTCGAATGCGAGCGAGACGCGCGCGCGCACTCGCTCGGCGAA
>DATLIL010000037.1:0-23248 GCA_035539475.1 Polyangiaceae bacterium | reverse complement strand
TGTTGCAGAAGCCCTTCGACCGCAGCCAGTTGCTCGAAGCGCTCGATCGCGCTCGAAGCCGCTAGCTAGCTTCGAGTGGCGCCGGACGGCGGGGCGTCGAAGACGCGCGAGATCTTCTGACCCTGGCGCTTGAAGGTGTTGCCGCGGAAGACGACGGGCTGGTCCTCTTCCCACTCGCGCCAGATCGCTTCGGACGGATAGGGGACGGCTTTGACGAGTGGCGGGGGAGGAACGGGCGGCGGGCGCTTGGCGAGGGTCATGGGCTGGGGGCGCTCCCTACTCCCAAAAGGGTCCGAAGTCCCGTGTTAGTTGGTCCCGGGCCTGACGGACGCTCTTGCTCTCAGGCTGGAATGGGGGTTGCATCGCGTGCGAGTCCCATGAACGGCCTGAAAGTGTTGCTCGTCGATGATCAACCGGCCGTGCTGGTCGCCCTCGAGGTGCTCTTCGATGTGCACGGGATCCAGGTCCTGTCGGCGCGGACGCCGGAGGAGGCGCTGTCCCTCGTGCGCTCGGAGGACATCGGGGTGGTGCTCCAGGACATGAACTTCACCCGCGACGCCACCAGCGGGGCGGAGGGAGAAAAGCTGCTCGGAGCCATCAAGGAGCTCGATCCCAGCCTCCCGGTGGTCCTGATGACGGCTTTTCAGTCCCTGGAGACCGCCGTCCGGCTCGTGCGAGCGGGGGCCAGCGACTACATCGCCAAGCCCTGGGACGACGACAAGCTCGTGGCGACGGTCAAAAACCTGATGCGGCTGCGCGAGCTCTCGCAAGAGAACCTCCGGCTCCGCGCCAGGTCGGACCGTTCGCGGGTGGGGCTGGCACAGGAGTACGACCTGTGCGGCCTGGTCTACGTCAGCCCGGCGATGCACGAGGTCGTGACCCTCGCGGCCAAGGTGGCGCCGTCGGAGGCCGCCGTGCTCATCACCGGCCCGAACGGCTCGGGGAAGGAGCGCATCGCGCAGATCGTCCAGGCCAACTCGCGGCGCCGGGCCATGCCGTTCGTGAAGGTGAACGCCGGGGGCTTGCCGGACGAGCTCCTGGAGGCCGAGCTCTTCGGCGCGGAAGCCGGCGCCTACACGGGGGCCAAGAAGCTCCGTATCGGGCGCTTCGAAGAAGCCGACGGCGGCACCCTGTTCCTCGACGAGATCGGCAACCTCTCGGCGATGGGCCAGATGAAGCTTCTGCGCGTGCTGCAAACGGGTGAGTTTCAGCGCCTCGGCAGCAACGTCACCCGCAAGACCGACGTCCGCTTGCTGAGCGCCACCAACGCCGATCTGCCCAAGGCCATCGCGGCCGGCACCTTCCGCGAGGATCTGTACTTCCGGCTCAACGTGATCGAGCTCCCGATCCCGGCGCTCCGCGCTCGCGCCGACGATATCCTGCCGATCGCCGAGTTCTTGCTCGGGACGCACCAGAAGAGCACCGGCGTCGCCTACGAGCTCTTGCCCGACGCCCAGCGCGCTCTCGTCGACTACGAGTGGCCCGGCAACGTGCGTGAGCTCGAGAACCGCCTGCAGCGTGCCACCCTCGTCTGCCAGGCGCCGCGCATCACGGCAGCGGATCTCGGTTTGGGGACGACCCCGCGCGCAGCGCCCGTGCCAGTGCCCGACACGCCGCTCGAGCCCACCGCGCAGGACGGGGAGCGCGCGGAGGTCGAGCGCGCGCTCCTGGAGAGCGCCGGCGTGATCGCCACCGCGGCCGCGCTGCTCGGCGTGAGCCGTCAGGCGCTGTACCGGCGCATGGATCGGCTCGGCTTGACCCTGGAGCGTCGGCTCAAGGGCTGAGTGATGGACGTCTTTCCGTTGCTCCTCGCAGCGCTCGCGGGTGCCGCGGCCGGAGCGCTCGTTCATCGAGCGCTGAGCCCACGTCCGGTGGCGCCGGACGGTCACGAGAAGCTCCTGCGGGCCGTCGTGGAGACCGCGCCCATGGCCATGCTCGTCTTCGGTGAAACGGGGCGGATCGCCTTCTCGAACGAGGAAGCGCGGCGCCTGTTTTCCGAGGGCAAGCCGCTCGACGGCGAGAACTTCTTGAAGCTCGTGGATCAGGCGCCCGAGACGCTGCGGCAAGGCCTGGTGCGCCCGACGGATGCCCTGTTCACGGTCGAGCAGGAGGGCGAGCTCGAGACCTACAGCATGGCGCGCCGCACCATCGAGCTCGGCGGAGAATCACACACGCTCTTGATGGTGAAAGAGCTCACTCCGGAGCTCGGGCGCCAGCAGATCGACGTGTGGAAGAACGTCATCCGCATCATCAACCACGAGCTCAATAACTCCCTCGCGCCGATCTCGTCGATGGTGCATTCGGCGCGGCTGATCGCCAAGAACCCCGAGCAGCTCGGCAAGCTCGACCGCGTCTTCGACACGATCGAGGAGCGCACCCGGCACCTGACGGCCTTTCTGGAGGGCTATGCGCGCTTCGCTCGCTTGCCGCGCCCGCGGCAGGAGAGCGTGTCGTGGTCGAGCTTCCTGGACGGCCTGCGCGCGCTCTACCCCAGCGTACGCATCGGCGAGGCTCCCCCCGGGGAGGGCTGGTTCGACCCGGGTCAGCTCCAGCAGACCGCGATCAACCTGCTCAAGAACGCGGTCGAGGCCAGCCAGGGCGACGCCGACGTGGAGGTCAGCGTGCGTGTCGCGAGCGACGGCTCCGCGACGCTGGCGGTCGCCGATCGCGGCGGCGGCATGACCGACGAGGTGCTGCGCAACGCGACGGTGCCGTTCTTCTCCACCAAGGAGCGCGGCACGGGTCTCGGGCTCGCGCTGTGCCGCGAGATCATCGAGGCGCACCGCGGCAAGCTCACGCTCGCCCGGCGCGAAGGCGGCGGCGTGGAGATCACCTGCTGGCTGCCGGGCCGGGACGCGGTTCAGCCGCCGCGCACGGCTCGCCTTACCCTCACCCGCGCCTGAGCGCGGACACCTGTCCGGACAGACGTCCGCGGCCGGGGTTCGCTCACTCGAACGAGTAGCCCGTGCCTACCGTCAGCACGAGGCCGCTGCGAAACAGCACGTCGAAGGCCTGTCGCATCTCCGCGCTCGGCGTTCCTGCGACGATGTCGAGGTTATCGTTCAGGAGGAAGGCGTAACCCACGGCGCCGACCAGGGTGAAGCCACTCTTGCTCGTCCAATCGACGCCAGCGACGGCCTGGATGAAGGCCGAGGGCTTCACCTTGATGGTCACGTCCGGCTTGTTTTCTTCCTCGATCGGCAGCTGGCCCAGGCCGGCCGTACCCATGAAACCCGCGCCGATGAAGGGAGTGACCGGCCCCTCGAGCATGTTGTAGCGGCCACGCAAGCCGAGCTTCCAGCCGGTGAGCGAGAAGCCCGCCCCCAGGTCGAAGGAGATGTGCGGGTTCGCGTGGAAGGTCAGCGTGGGCCCGAAGCCGGCGATGCCGTTCCAGCCCGTCTCACCCAGAAGCGCCAGCCGACGCTGAGCTCGGATCGGTTCGAGCGGACGAGTGTCCGGCGGAGGTGACGGCGGCGGCGTCTGCGCGCTCGAGGCGGTCGAAGAAGCTGCCGGCGGCGGCGGCGTTTCGCCCGGCCCGAAAGGCTGCTCGAGCGTGTCTTCCTGGGCAAAGCTCGCTCGCGTCGCGAATAGCGCCAGGAATACGGCGCAGGCACAGAGCAGCTTGCGCGAGAAAGCATGCATGAGGGTTCTGCTGAGCACGAGTCGGGCCAACACTAGAATGAGCCTTGGAGCAGGGCGCCAGCACTGGAAGCGCCAACCTGGGGCAGGACGCGGATCGGCGGATGCGAGGGAGAAGCAGGCTCTCCGCGTCGCTTTTCGGGATCGGGGTGGTCGAGCTCGTGGAGGAACAGGCCGGTGATGAACAGGCCCGCCGCGCTCGCGAAGGCGATCGTGCTCGCGGTGCGAAAGCGATCGCGCTCGTTCACCGACGCGCGGTAGGCCGCGAGCTCCTCGCCGCTCACGTTGTGCCGCGACTGGGCTCCGAGAAACTCTTCTGCCCGGTTCTCGGAACGAACGGCCAGCGCGCTCGTGATGAGCCCGGCGCCGAGCGCCCCACCACCGCTTGCCAGGAGCACCATCGAGACGGTGCGCTGGGTCGAACACTCGGGAGTCAGGCGCACACTCGATGCCTTGCCGCGCTCGAGCGTCACCGTCTGCTCCGCGAGTCGATGTCCCTTGCGAGCCACCGTGATCTGATGCCGGCCCGCCGAGAGCTCGAGCGTCAGGTGGTCGTCGCTCTGCCCCGCGAAGGCGCCGTCCACGTAGACGTCCGAGTCGGCGGGTGTGTAGACCGAGATTGTGCTCGGCAGATCGGCGAGACGGACGTCCGTCAGGATGAGCTCACCGGCCACGGCGATGGCCTCGCGCTCCACGCTCACGTGACCCGGCGCCTCGACGCGGACGCGATGTTTGCCGGGTGTCACCTCGCGGATCAGCGGCGAAGGAGCCGGCGCCGCGCCGTCGAGCGCGATGCGAGCGCCGGGAGCTTCGGCCACGATCATCAGCCGCGTGGGACGCTCCGCCTGCTTGTGGGGAGCTTCACCCGGGCGAGACTTCGTCAGCAGAGGCTCGAGCTGCGAGAGCGCCTCCCGGGCGTCTGCTCGGCGGCCACCGGCCGGAGCCTCGTCGAGGTAACGCTGGAAGAGACGAACGGCCTGCTCGAGGTGCTCCGGACGGCCGTCGACGAAGTACTGCTTGCGCTCGGCCTGGGCGAGAGAGAACGCGATGGCGGGCAGCGGCGTCAGCTCGTAGGCCGCCGCGAGCGCCTGGATGGCCGCCAGGTAGTCACCTGCCCCGTACGCACTCGCTCCGGCGCGGAACAGGTCCTTGGCGCGCGCGAGATCAGCGCTCGACTGCGCGAACGCCGGCGATGGTGCCGCCAGCGCCGCCGCGAGCAGCAAGAGACCGAGTCCACGCCTCATCATTCGGGCACCAGCGCCGCTTTCAGCAGGCGAAGATTGCCCGCATCCGCCACCACCAGATCCGAGACGCCGTCGCCGTTGGCGTCCGCGGCCACGATGCCCGTACCGCGAGCGAGCTCGAGCAAGGGCGCTGACACCTCGAAGAAGCGCGGGTCGGAGCTCTGCAGGCTCAGCTTCAGCTCGCCGGCAGTGACGTAGGCCAGCGCGAGCCGGCGCGCGGGCCCGGCGGGCAGCACCGTGAAAGCCTGCGGCGCGTCCGACGCGTCGTTGAGCTGCGTCAGGCCGTCCGCGGAGAAGCCGCCCGAACCGTCGTTCCAGAGCACCAGGAGCCTGCGTTCAGCGGCGCCGGTGGCACCGGTCAGGATGGCGACGTCGACCCAGCCATCGCCGTCGGCGTCGACCGCCGCGAGCTCGGGATCGGCGCAGGGTTCGTCGAGCAGCACGAAGCCGCGCACGACGAGCTCGCGCGTCTCGAGCGCGGGGTTCAACCATGACAGACCGCAGTGCTTGCCCGCGTCGGCCGGCATCGCCCAGACCGCCTCGTCCAGGCCGTCGGCGTCGAAGTCGGCCACGGTCCCGGCATTGCTCAACTGGGCGGTCCCGTCGTCGTGCACGGTCGTCGCCGTCAGGCGACTGTCCGGCGTTCCCTCCAGGCGAACAGGAGTCGATACGCCCTCGTCGATCGAGGGGATCAGCCAGAAATCGAAGGCTCCGGTATCCTCGGGTGCACCGAGCGCGAACACGTCGTGGCGGTTCGCAGCAGTGAACGCTCCGACGGTCACCCCCGCGCCGATCGAGCCCAGGAGAGAGCCGTCGTAGGCGAAGCTCACCAGGGTGTGTGACGCGAGCGGTAGGCGGTCGGGACCGCCTTCGAGCACGGTGATCCCGCCGTTGCGCTGGCCGTCGACGACGCTGCTGGACGTGACGATGAGGCCGCTCGACGCGCCGTCCGGGAAGGCGCCGAGCTCCTCCGCGCTGGTCAGCCGCGCGACCTCGGCGGGGGTCTCGGGAGCTCCGGCGGGGCGGCCCCAGGCGACCCACAGCGTTTGTCGCTCCTGATCGGCGCTCGCTGCTTCGATGAACGCCACGTCGCGGATCAGATCACCGTCGATGTCCCCGACGACGAGCTGATCGATCGGATTGTTCGAGGTGAGCCTGGAGCCCAGCGTGTAGAGGGCACCGGTGCTGTTGAAAAAGTCGACGCTCGGCGCTGCGCTCGACGCGGCCACGATGTCGGATATCCCGTTGGCGTTCAGGTCGGCGATACGCGCGACCGTCCAGGGGGCCCCGGCGTTGACTGCCGTCACCACGTACGTGGGCTGGCCATCCAGCTCTCCCCCGCTCGACGCCAGGAGAAACCCGGGAAAGACGAAGTCCGGCAGGTTGTCGCCGCTGAACTCACCCGCCGCGAGCGGCATCGGGATGGCAGGAGGAAAGTCCTTCTCATTCGCGTTGTGCAGCAAGAACGGCTCGGCGATCGCCAGCCGTTCGCCGTCTCCGTACGCAACGTAGGTCGTGCCCGAGGCGCTGATCAGCACATCCTGGTGCCCGTCGCCGTTCAGGTCGGCGATCAGCGGCGAACGGTCGTCGATCGTGGCGGGCGGCTCGAAGCCGACGGTCTGCTCGAGCGAGGGCCGACGCCAGGCGGGTAGCCCGACCGTCGTATCCAGCTTGCAGAGGTCGTGGACGGCGAAGTTTTCGGCGCCACGGAAGGCGAGCACGAGCTCCATGCACGGTGAGTCCGGGCCATCGAAGAGCGGCCCCGTCGGGGTCTCGCCCGCCAGCTCCTCCACGGAACCGGACATTTCACTCTCCAGCGTGAGGACTCCGGATTCGGGGTCGGGGATGTACACGCCGTGCGTGCCGTCCACCGTCGCGAGCGCGACGAGCCCCGTCTCGCTCTCGACGACGCCGATCTCGACGACGCCGACCATCCGCACGCGCGACCCCGGGACGACGTAGGACGTGAACGTCTCCGGCAGCCAGCTGCGATCGCTGCGGCCTTGAAGGACGCCGACCCGAAAGTCGCTGAACACGAGATCCGCGCGCCTATCCCCGGAGATGTCGGTGATGAACGGTGCGGTCATCGCCTTGGGAAACGCCCGCGATTCGCTGACCAGGCCGTTCTGGTCGAAGTAGTGGGCCGACAGCCGGCCGCGCCCGTAAGCGTCCACCGGCTCGCGACTGAACACGTCGTCACGACCGTCGCCGTCGAAGTCACCACTGGCGAGCAGTGCGGCGCCGCCAAGTTCGGTCGTCACGGGTGAATCGAAGTCGCCGCTCGGCGCCCGGCACAGGTCGTCGCTATCGCAGCCCCAGCCGCTCGGGCACGCCGGCCGCTTGCCGTCACTGCCCACGCGACAATCGAGCCGACACTCACCGACGCTGCCCTTGGGACGGCACACCGATCCCGGGATCGTCGAGAACGTATCGCAGGCCTCCGGCGCCTCGATCACGGCATTGCCGCATTCTTGGTCCTCGATCGTGGGCAGGTTCGTGCATCCCACGATCAACGTTGCCGCTGCTGCGAAGCGAAGCATCAGAACGGACTCTCGAGATCGCGCGGCACACCCGAAGCAGCCGGGGGCGCCACCTTTTTCGTCTTTGGTTCCGGCGCGCGACGAGGGCTTGGCACGGTGGTCGATGCTCCGGGCTCGGCGGGAGCGGCGGATGCCGACGGCGCCGGTGCGGCCGCGCTCGGGCTCGCAGCAGGACTCGGTGCAGGCGGAGCGGAGGCCTGCGGAACGGCCGCATCGGGCTCGGCTTGCGGAGCCTGCGAACGCATCAGAAAGACGCCGAGCGCTCCCAGAACGAACAGCGCCGCCCCGACGACGAAGAGCGTGACGCGCGTGCGCGAGCTCCCCGACTGCGCCGACTTCACGGCCACGCCCTCGGTCGTGGCCAGCTCACCCGGCCCCGAGCTGCCCGGCGCCTCCTCGAATTCCTCGGAGGGCACCTTTTCAGGCCGCGGCAACCTGGGTAACCCCGTGGGCGTGACGATGCCCGCTCGCACCGAGGCGTAGCGCAGGGCGGCGAGAGCCTCACCCGCGGAGCCGGGACGCGACGCGGGATCCTTTTCCAGCATGGCGAGGAGCGGGCCGTTCAAACCCTCGGGCAGATCCGCACAAAGGTCGCTGGGGCGCTCGGGAACCTGGACCAGGTGCGCCATCAGCACGGCGATGGTCGTCTCCGCCTGGAAGGGCAGACGGCCCGTGAGCATCTCGTAACAAAGGACGCCGAGCGCGTACACGTCGGAGCGACCGTCGACCTTGTCTCCGCGCGCTTGTTCCGGCGACATGTAGAGCGGCGTACCGATGGGAGTGCCGCTGATCGTGCGCACGGGTGAGTTTCCGAGCAGCTTGGCCATGCCGAAGTCGAGAAGCTTCGGTGTCGTCTCGCCGCTCGGCTCCCAGGCGAGAAAGATGTTCTGCGGCTTGAGGTCACGGTGAATGATGCCGGCAGCGTGTGCCTGATCGAGCGCGTCGGCGATCGGTTGCAGGAGCTGCAGCGTCGTCGACACGTCGACGCGACCCGTGTGCTCGAGGAAGCGGTCGAGCGGCTCGCCCTCGAGCAGATCCATGACGTAGAAGTGGCGGCCATCTGCCAGCTTGCCGAACGAGAAGATGTCGATGATGTGCCGGTTCTTGATCTGATTGACGGCCTGAGCCTCGGCGATGAAGCGCTGAACGGCGTCCGAGTCCTTGTCCGCCACACGGTGCAGGATCTTGACCGCCGCACGGCGCTTGAGAACGGGATGCTCCGCCTCGTAGACGGCACCGAAGCCGCCTTCGCCGAGCAGTCTGCCGAGCCGGTACTCGCCTGCCATTCGACCCGCAACATCGCTGGATGGTTGCCGTGATTTGGATCGCGGGGATTCGGGCATCGTCGCCGGGGCGGCGACGTTAACACGTCCCCAGGCGACCGGCCCGGCTAGCGACGGAACCTCACATTGACGCGAACCGCAGTCGAAACAGGGCGGCCCTGCCGGTCGAGCGCCGGGGTGAAGCGTTTGCTCAGCATGCAGCTCTTCGCGGCCGCACCAAAGCCTTGAGCGCTCGGCGTCTCCGCAATCACACTGACCTTGGACACCGAGCCGCTACTGCTGACGACGACCTGTACGGAGGCCGTCGCCGCGTCGTCGGTCGCGGAGCTCGGGAAGTAACCCCGGCACGGATCCGCCTCTCCGAGAGAAGGTCGACGGCCGAGGTCGGCAGCCGGCGTCAGGGCCTCACCGCCCGCGCGCGGTACGGCCGCGCTGACGGCCGCTGCTGGACGTTCGCTGGCACGTGCACCCTTCTCGCCGAAGTCGGCCTTGCCTCCCACGGCGACCACGCCGCCACCGAAACCCATCGCCGTCGGGTCGTTCGTGAAATCGACGGGACCTTCGGGCTGGGGTTGCGCGTCCGGAGTGTCCTTGGCCGTCAGCAATGCTCCCGCGCGAGCGGCAGCGGGCGGCGAGGGTGCGCGAACAGCCGCGACGCGAGGTTCGGCTGCCGGTTCCTCCTTGGCGACTGGTGGTGGCGGCTCGGGTGCAGGCGGCGGCTCCGGCGGCGCGAGCTCGAGCTCGACCGGTGGCGGGATGCGCTCCGCGTCCTGGGGCCGCGCCAGCGCGAGACCGCCCGCGAACACGTGCACTGCGAGCGCAATACCGAAGCCCAGCGTGTTCCCGAGGCGCGGTCCTCGCGTGTTGTCGAAGAGCTGGGAGACGAGAGGGCGTGTCATGGCTTGCTCAGCTTGTCGGCCGCGAAGGCGACGCGGGTGATGCCTGCGTCGCGCACGGTGTCGAGCACGTGCATGACGGAACCGTGGTTCGCGGCGGTGGACGCGGAGATCACGGTCCTGAGCTCGGGGTTCTCTTTCAGAGCCTGGCTGGCCTGGCTTCGAAGCGCGCCGTCGTCGGCGACGGGCCGCCCGTTGGCGAGCACCTTGCCCTTGTCGTCGATGCTGACGTTGAACACGGTCTGCGTCGCGCCGGCCGTCTTCGCCTTCGGCAGGTCCAGGGGGATCCCCTGGCCGACGATGAGCTTGGCCGTGACCATGAAGACGATCAGGAGCACGAGCGTGACATCGACGAGCGGGGTCACGTTGATAGCGGTGATCTCTTCGTCGTCAGTTTGAACGTTTGCCATGACGTGAGTTCCTTTCAGTGCTGCGCGCTGGCGCGCTGGAGGTGCAGGACGCCCGAATCGTCGCTGGATTGGGTGCGTGAGCGCGCGGGCTCGGACGAGCCGTTCGCCGGCGCTTCCTGGCCGACGGCCTTCACGTGAGCGAGCACGATGTGCGTGAGGGCTTCGGCGTTGCCCAGGATGGTCTTGATGCGACGTTGAAAGGCGTTGAACGCGGCCACTGCCGGGATCGCGACCAGCAAACCGATGGCCGTCGCCACCAGCGCCTCTGCGATGGCGCCCATCACGCCGCTCATCGCGCCGCCGCCCGTCGCCGCGCCGGCTCTTTCGAGGTGATCGAACGCCTGCACGATGCCGATCACGGTACCGAGCAACCCGACGAACGGAGCGTTCGAGCCCAGCGTGCCGAGGAAGCCGAGCCGCCGCTCGAGGCGCATCTTCTGGATCGCGCGAGCGCCGGACATCGCTTCTTCGACCGCGGCAGGCCCCTGCGCGATCTGGCCGAGACCGGCGGCGACCACCGCCGCTTCGGCAGACTTCTGCCCGAGCACGAGTGCCCTGGCGCTCGCGAGGTCCCCGGCGCCGAGACGCTCCGACAGCTGCGCGGCGAGCTTCTGCAGATCCGCGCGCGTGCTCAGGAAGAAGATCAGGCGTTCGATCACGATGGCGACGCTGACGACGCTGAGCGCGATCATCAGATACAGGATCGGAGAGGCTCCGACCTCGAGCAGCGCTACCTTCGAACGTTCGACGATGTTGATGTTCATGACTTCTGGACTCCCTGGTTGCCCCCGGCGCTAGAGCACGCGCCGTGCCAGCATCCTGAACGCGGAAATCAGGCCTAAATCGAGCAGCGGACAGCCCGCGGCGGACAGCTGTCCGGGCTGCGCGCGACAGCCGTCCGGGCTCCGGCGCGGACACGCGGCGACGCCCGCTCGTTCCCTCCTTTAGTGCGCGCCGGCGTTTCGTCACTCCTCGAGGCTGGTCCGGACCTTGCTCAAGGGTGCGAGCGAACGAACGAGGCACGCAATGAAACGTCTCCGCTTCATCCCCATCGTCTGCGCGGCACTGATTCCGTTCAGCGCCGTCGCCAGTGCACAACCCCAGAACGAGCCCAGCGCTCCGAGCTCTGCACCGACGCCGCCCAAGCTGCTGGAGTCCGTCGCTCCGGTCTATCCCGAAGCCAGGCGCGCCAGCGCTGAGAGCGCGAGCGTCGGGCTGGTGCTGACCATCGACGAGACCGGCCACGTCAGTGACGCGGTCGTCAGCGAATCAGCCGGCGAAGAGTTCGACCAGGCCGCGCTCGACGCCGCCCGGAAGACGGTGTTCGAGCCGGCGATGCGCGACGGCAAGCCGGTGGCCGCGCGCATCCCGTTTCGCTTCGAGTTCAAGCTCGAAGCCCCCGAGCCGACTCCCGCCCCTGCGCCCGCGCCGGCGGCCCCGAAGGAGCAGAAGCCAGCGCCCGCTCCGGCCGCCGCCGCGGAGCTGGAGGAGCTCGACATCGCCGTCGAAGGCGAACGCCCGCCGCGCGAACCCACCAAGCGAACGCTCGAGGCCGAGGAGATCCGCAAGATCCCCGGCACCAACGGCGACGCGCTGCGCTCGATCGGCAACATGCCGGGCGTCGCGCGGCCCCCGGGCATGGACGGCTTGCTCCTCGTCCGCGGCTCCTCGCCGCGCGATTCGCAGATCTTCATCGACGGCACGAACGTCCCGATCGTCTACCACTTCGGCGGGCTGTCCTCGGTGGTGCCGAGCGAGATCCTCGAGCGCATCGACTTCTACCCGGGCAACTTCGGGCCCCAGTACGGCAGGGCCACCGGCGGCATCGTCGACGTCGCGATCCGTTCGCCGCGCAAGGATCGGCTCGGCGGGCTGCTGCAGGTCGATACGGTCGACGGGCGCATCCTGGCAGAAGGCCCGCTCAGCGACTCCACACGCTTCATGCTCGGCGGCAGGCGGTCCTGGCTCGACGTCTGGCTCGGACCGGCGCTCGAGAGCGGCGGCGTCGGCGTCACCACGGCGCCTCGCTACTACGACTACCAGGCGATGCTCGAGCACGACGTGAGCTCGGACACCAGCGTGCGCCTGTTTGCCTTCGGCTCCGACGACCGCATGGTGCTCACGCTCAAGTCACCCGACTCTGCAGATCCCGCCCTGGGCGGCGACGCCCTGAGCCACCTGGCCTTCTGGCGCGTTCAAGGTCGAGTCGATACGCGCCCGACCAACGACGTGCGCTGGACCACCACCCTGTCGGTGGGCAACGACCAGGAGCAGACCGAGCTCGGCGACATGATGATCCACACCGACGCCTTCAACCTGCAGGCGCGCTCCGACGTGCGCATGAAGCTGTCGCCGGAGTTCACCGCCGTGGCGGGCATCGACGTGCAGCGCGACCACTACGACGTGACGATCAACATGCCGCCGGTCAACTTCGACGACTTCGACACGTCGGGACCGCTGTTCGGCAGGACCATGACCCGCCTTCACGCCGACGACGCCGTCACCCGGCCCGCGGCCTACGCCATGCTCGAGGTGTCACCCTTCCCCGCACTCAAGCTCTTTCCCGGTGTACGCGCCGATTTCAACCAGGACACCGGCGATTGGACGGCCGATCCCCGGCTCGGCGTGCGCTACGACGTCCACGCCGGCTACCCGCGCACCACGCTGAAAGGCGGCGTCGGCCTCTTTCACAAACCGCCGGAGCCGTACGAGAGCGTGGAACCGTTCGGCACGCCGGGCGTGGGCAGCGAGAGCGCCACTCACTACAGCCTGGGCTTCGAGCAGGAATTCTCGCGTCCGCTCGAGCTCTCGGTCGAGGGCTTCTACAAGGACCTGAACGACCTGGTCGTGGCCGTGCCCGCCGCCGACACCACCCAGAACGGCTTCGAATACGACAACGTCGGCAGCGGCCGCACGTACGGCGCCGAGATGCTGTTGCGCTACAAGCCGGTCGATCGCTTCTTCGGCTGGGTCGCGTACACACTGTCGCGCAGCGAGCGTCAGAACGGCGAGGACCAGCCGACGTACCGCTACGACTTCGACCAGACGCACATCCTGACCGCGCTCGGCAGCTACAAGCTCGGCCGCGGTTGGGAGCTCGGCGCGCGCTTCCGCTACGTCACCGGCCGCCCCTACACACCCAAGCTCGGCGGCGTGATGGACTACGACGCCGGCGTCTACTCGCCGATCGAATCACCCGCGAGGAACTCGCGCCGCCTGGAAGCCTTCCACGCGCTCGACGTCCGCGTGGAGAAGACCTGGAAGTTCCAGGACTGGTCGCTGTCCGGCTACGTCGATGTTCAGAACGTCTACAACCAGAAGAACGTCGAGGCGCTGTCCGACAACTTCAACTACTCGCAAACCACGCCGACGTACGGCCTTCCCATCCTGCCGATCATCGGCATCCGAGGTGAGCTATGAAATCGTTCAATCCGCGCTCGTTGGTCGCGCTCTCCGCGCTGTTTTCCCTGACCTTGGCCTGTGCCGAACCCCAGGATCCCGCCTCGCGCGTGGTCTCGTTCCGGGTCCTGGCCGAACAAGCCGATGCCCCGTTCGCGGCGCCCGGAGAAACGGTCAACGTCACCTCGCTCAGTTACGATCCCCAGGGTCGCCCGGTCACCTGGGCCTGGGCGAGCTGCGTGAACCCGAGCTCGTCGAGCGTCGACGGCTGCATCCAGAAGGTCGCCGAAGAGACCGAAGCGACGGGCATGCTCCCCCTGCTCGCCTTCGGTGAGGGGCAGAACACACTGACCCTGCCCATCCCGGCAAACGCTCTGGACTCGGTGCCCGAGGTGGCGAGACCGTCGGCTTCCGTCGGCGTGCTCTCCGTCGCCTGCCCGGGAGCTCTGACGGTCGAGCAGGGCCCGGCGGGTCTCCCCTTCCGCTGCACCGATGTGGCTTCCGGTCAGGAGCTCGGCCTCGACGAGTTCGTGGTCGGCCTGAAGCGCATTCAGTTGCGCGCGAGTGACCGCAACGCGAACCCCGGCATCGCCAGCGTCACGTTCGACGGCGCCGACTGGCCGGCGGGAGAGATCAAGGAGATCGGCTTCTGCGACACCGACGACAACGACTACGCCGCGTGCTCCGACAGCAACAAGCACGACATCGCCGCCCAGGTGACCAGTGACAGCTTCGAGGTCGGCAGCGACGAGTTCGGGCGCGCCTTCGAGGAGCAGGTGATCGTCCAGTATTTCGCGACCGAGGGCATCTTCGAAAACGAGATCCGCATCGCGGCAGAGCCCAAGACCGGATTCGTCGCCAGAAAGGCCGCTTCTGGCCAGGAGCTCCGCCTCTGGTTCGTGGCGCGCGACGATCGCGGAGGAGTGAGCTGGGCCGAACGTCGCGTTCAGGTGCGCTAGAGCTCAGGTCTTGTCGATGGTCTCGCGTACCTTCTTGGCCAGGAGCGGCATCGAGAGCGGCTTCTGGATGAGGTTCACCGCCTCGCCGATGATACCGTGCTGAATGATCACGTTGGCCGTGTATCCCGACATGTAGATGACCTTGAGGGTCGGGCACCGCTCGTGGAGTCGTTCGAACACTTCAGGGCCATTCGACCTCGGCAAGATGACGTCCGTCAGCAACAGATCGACGCAGCCATCGTGGTGCTCCACCACCCGGTGTGCACCGTCGGCGCTGTCGGCGGCCAGCACTTGATAGCCGAGGCGGTGCAGCATTTCGCAGACCGTCGCGCGCACCATGTCGTTGTCCTCGACGACGAGAATGGTCTCTCCACCCTGCCCCTTCACGACGCCTCGCGCCGACACTCCCGGTTTCGCCAGGATCGCGTCGGCCCGAGGCGCGAGCGGCAGGTAGATCTTGAAGGTCGAACCACGGGCTGGCTCCGAGGACACGGACACGGCGCCGCCGTGTTGCTTGACGATGCCGTAGACCATCGGCAGCCCGAGACCGCTGCCGCCGCCGCCTTTGGTCGTGAAGAACGGCTCGAACAGACGCTCCTGGGTCTCTTCATCCATGCCCACGCCCGTGTCACTGACCGAGACCATCACGTACGCCCCCGGCGACACTTCGACGTCCGTGAGGGTATCGCTGCTGTCGAGCACCACGTTGCGTGTCTCGATCACGATCCTGCCGCCGTTCGGCAGGGCGTCGCGGGCGTTGATCACCAGGTTGAGCAGCACCTGCTCGATCTGACCGGCGTCGGCGCGTACGGGGCCGAGCGTCGGCGACAGCACGATCTCCATGCGAATGTCTTCACGGATGGTGCGCCGCAGCATGGGCTCGAAGCGTGTGATGACGTCGCTGAGGTCGATCGTCTTGAGCTCGAGCCGTTGCTTGCGGCTGAAGGCCAGCAGGCGCCGGGTGAGCTCGCTGGCGTGTTTGGCCGCCAGCTTGATCTCCTGGGCCAGGTGAGCATCGGCGCTGAGCTTGCCGCTCACGTCAGCCTCGAGATCGGAGGCGATGAGCTCCGAGCCCACCAGGATGGGAGTGAGCAGGTTGTTGAAGTCGTGGGCGATGCCGCCCGCGAGCAGGCCCACGCTCTCCATCTTTTGTGCCTGCCGGAGCTGCTCTTCCAGCTGCTTTCGCTCGGTGAGGTCGCGCGAGATGCCGACGATGCGCTTCACGCCGGCGTCGTCGATGTAGAGCATCTTCTTGGTGACGACGGTGCGGGTCCTGCCGCTCGTATCCGTCACCTCCTCCTCGTTGGCGTTCTCCTGGCCGGTGCTGAAGACCTTCTCGTCGCTGGCCCAGAAGACGTCGGCCTGGCTCCTCGGAAAGAGCTCGCGGTCCGTCTTGCCGAGCAGCTCTTCGCGCGGGCGGCCGATGAACTCGCAGAAAGCCTTGTTCAGGAGGACGTAGTGGTGCTGCCGATCCTTGACGAAGATCGGATCGGCGACCGAGTCGATGATGTCGTCGAGGTACGAATAGGCTGCGGCGAGCTCGCTGGTGCGCTCCGCCACCCGCGCCTCCAGCTCGTCGTTGAGCTCCCGTACCTCCTGCTCGGCGCGCTTGCGATCGGTGATGTCGCGAATTACGCCCACGATGTAAGGCTCGTGTTTGCGCGTGATGTAGCGCGCCTTCTTGGTGGCGATGGTCCGTAGGTCCCCACCGGCGTTCGTGATCACCTCCTCGTTGACGTTCTCCTGCCCGGTCTCGAACACCATGTCGTCGTGCCGCAGAAAGACGTCGACCTGCTCCCGGGGGAAGAAGAGATCGTCCGTCTTGCCGAGTACCGCGGGACGGCCTCGCCCGGCGAGCTTGCCGAAGGCGGCGTTGACCATCACGAAGGTGTGGCTCCGATCCTTGACGAAGATGGGGTCGCCGATGGCGTCGAGCAGGTCCATCAGGAAGTCTCGCTCCCACACCCTGGCCTGGTACAAACGAAGGGCGATCGCCGCCAAAATCACGAAGACGAGCCCGACGATGACGTAATGCAGGGGCAACCCTCGCTCCCTTCGGACGAAGGAATTGAAGCATCACGCGTGCCACGGGCGCGTAGAATGAAGCTTGGGTAGGCGCGATGAAGACGTCGAGGAGCGTGCGTTCGTGGTGGGTACTCGGCTCGCTGGCGCTGAGCCTCCTCGCCTGCGAGAATCGGACTGCTGCGCCGCCCGCGCCGAGCTCCGTCCCGTCCGCCGCCGTTAGCGTGGCGCTCGAGCCTCCCGGGGTGACACTGGAGTCGCTCCCCATCAGCGTGGGGCCCAGTGACCCGGGTCTGTTCGGCTTCCGCAGAACCGACCTGCCCACGGTCACGACGTACGTGCACGAGCGGGCGCGAACGGGACGACCGCCGCCTGCCGCCTTCACGATCAGCTGGGGTTACGTGAAGCGCACCAAGCCCGTCGCCGGTGGATTGCTCGTCGACCGGCAAGGTGGAGTCTGGAACTACACCGGGGTCGACGAGGAACGGGAGTACCAGCGGCTGGGCCGTGTACCGTCCACCGAAGTGGTAGGCATGCTGGCGCGCGCAAGAGCCGCGGCAAAGACGACCTTCGTTACCAGTCCCGGCTGTAGGGACTGCGGAGGCAAGAGTGTGAGGGCCTACGGCATCGCAGGCACGGAAGAGCTCACACTCGCCAAGGAAGGACTGACCGAGGGCTACCTGAAATCGCCCGACGCCGACGCCGTGATCCTCTGGCTGCTGGCGATCCAGGAACGCAACGATGCCCGTGGCGCGCTCGGCCCCTACGGTCTCGAGCTACCGATCGTCAGCGAGCTCAGATCGTTGCCGATCACGGCCGAAACGCCGGGGCCCCTGCTGCTCGAGCTCGAGCATTTCCACGTCGGGGCCGCCTGGGGCGTGGCGGTCGATGAAACGGGCAACGTGTTCCGTTTCAACGCGCGCGGGCTCGCCCCGCGAGAGTTCCGCCGCATCGGCAAGGTCGCTCGGGCGAGCGTCAGGCGCCTCGTGCGTCTGGGGCAGCGTGCCGAAACGAGTGAATGGCAAGACGTGCGCGGGAACCAGATCTCCAGTCAGGTCCGCTGCGACGGTGCGCTGATCAGCGATCTCTCGGAGTTCGGCAAGCGCCGTATCGGCAAGGAAGCGGACGAGCTGATCGCCTGGATCTACGCCGTGTATCGTCAGGGTCTGCCGGTATTCGAGACATCCTGGCCAAAACCGTCGCACTGATCGGCAGTGCTGTGGAGTGGTGCGGCGGAATGGCCCTCACGGGTTGATCTCGCCACACCGCCGCGTCGTCGCGCGCGGCAAATCGGTGATTTCTGCCTGGTCCGAAGCTTGCCTGATCGGGATTCAATTGGGATTTCGCCAATAGGAGGTCACCCCATGAGGCAACGTGACTTTGGCGGAGCACTGCTCGCTGCACTGCTTTTCGCAGCCTGCGGCGGGGCAGCTGTGCCCGCACAGAAACTGACCAGTGCCAAGGCTTCGATCCGCGGAGCGCACGAGGTCGGCGCCGCAAACAATCCCCGAGCAGCACTGCACCTGAAGCTCGCGCGCGATCGCGTGGCTCAGGCGGAGCGGCTGATCGAGGACGGCGACAACGAAGAAGCGGCGCTGGCCTTGAATCAGGCTCAGGCCGACGCCGACCTGGCGCTGGCGCTGACACGCGAACAGAACGACCGAAAGCAGGCCGAACAGGCCAAGGCGCGTGTCGCAGAGCTGCGCTCGCAGGCGCAGAACCGATAACGCCGTCCAACAAAGGAGCGAAGATCATGAGTGCCCAATTTGCGGCAATCGCCGCCGTGTCCCTAGCTGCGCTCGCGTGCAGCAGCACCCAGACCACCCCAGAGCTCGTCAACGCTCGTCAGGCCTATGATCGCGCCACCCGCGCTCACGCGGCGGAATACACGCCGGCCAGCGTGCTCGGGGCGCACCAGGCTCTCGCTCGCGCCGAGCGCGTACACGACGACGACCCTGGGTCCGATCGTGAAAAGAGCTACGCCTACGTCGCCCAGCGACGCGCCGAGCTCGCCATCGTCGACGGTGACGCCGCCTACAACCGCACCCAGAAACACCGCGCCGAGCTGGAGTACGCGCGGCTGCAGGAAGAGATGGGCGAGCGCACCCGGGCCCAGCTCGAGGTCACCCAGGACCAGCTCGAGCGCCAGACCGAACAGGCGCAGACCGCGCGGGCCGAGACCGATCGCGAGCGTAAAGCCCGGCTACAGGCCGAGGGCCGAGCCGAGCGCGCTCTCGACAGCCTGCAGCAGATCGCGCAGGTCAAGGAGGAAGCTCGCGGCATGGTCATCACGCTGTCTGGTCAGGTGCTGTTCGTGACCGGCAAGGCCGAGCTCCTGCCCGCGGCGCGCGACGCGCTGTCCGCGGTGGCCAGAGCCATCCTGGATAGTGGTGACGAGCAGCCGATCACCATCGAGGGTCACACCGACTCGCGTGGCAACGAAGAGCAGAACCTGCAGCTCTCCAAGCAACGCGCTGAAGTGGTGCGCGACTACCTGATCACTCAGGGCCTCGATCGAGAGCGCGTCACCGCGGTCGGCTACGGAGAGTCCAGGCCCATGGCCAGCAACGACTCGGCAGAGGGCCGCGCCAACAACCGCCGCGTCGAGGTCGTCGTCGGCAAGCAACCCGCGGGTCCCCCGGCTGGAATGACGCCCGCCAGCGGCACGCGCTAGTCGGCCCCGTAGAAGCCTTCCAGTCGGTGCAGCAGCTGAAGGAGGGCAATGAACGTGACAATCTCGACGATTCCGGCAGCAGGGATCGAGCGGCTCGTCTCCACCACCGCAGCGTCCACCTGGGTCGGACTAGGAGAAACGGCGCGAGCGAGCAGCTCCACGGGCGACTCCGGCAGTGGCCGGGCGCCAAGTGCGCGGAGGTCTGCCGCCACCGCCACCGCGCCCACCGTCTCCGCGTAGACGAGCCCCGCGGAGAGCTTGCGCTCGAGACCGATCACGCTGTCGTCGAGGTTGTCGCGGATCATCATCGCGATCGCGCGGATCGCTCGCCCGTGCCGCAGGCGTGACAGGATCGGAAAGTCGTGGCCGGTCCTGGCGCGAAGATAGTCGCCGACCGCGGGCCATGAATCGGGCACACCGGCGGTCCACTTCTTGTCGAGCGCCAGCGCCGAGGGCGCGTGACGGATGATGCCCAGCCTGGTCCCGAGCGAATCGGGGCGCGGGGGCTCAGCGGTCTCGAAGCTCTGCCGCAGGTGGCCTCCGGGCGTCCAGCCGGAGCGCGCGATGATACCGTTCGTTTCCTCCACGGTCGGGAGCTCGAGCGGCACACCGAGGCCGTTCATCGCCTTGTTGAGCCAGCCCATCATGGCGATGGCCAGGACGATCCACTCCACGTCTCCGCGGGAGTACTGGCGCCGGAGCTCGGCGCGGTCTTCCTCCGCGAGCACGGCGTCGGCGCTGCCCAGCGCGCGTGCCACACGAGCCACGGCGCGCTCGCGCGGTGCAAGTTTCGCCTCCTCTTCGATGGCGGCGGCGACCTGGTCCACGCTGGCGCCGCGACGCAGCGCGAACGAGCAGGCGTGCGCCGAGCAATACGGGCATCCCGCCGCCCGACTGCTGACGTACATCGAGAGGCCCACCGAGGCTCGCGGAGCGCCCATCCCCCAGATCAAGAACGGGAGATTCAGCAGGTTGGGGACCAGCACGTTGTAGCTGCGAAACGCCGTCGGCCAGATCTCGAGGTAGCGGTCGCAGTTGGGCACGACGCCGATCAGCGTTCGCACCAGCTCGAGCAGCGCTCCGTAGCGCTGGTGCAGCGTCTCGAACGAAACGGCGTCGTCCTCGAGCAGGTCGGCGAGCAAGGTCGGCTCACCCGCTTTCATGGCAGCGTTCATCACGCGAGGAGTGCCCAGGCAAAGACCATCTGGCAGCCCCAGCCGACGCTGAAGGCGATCGTCCGTACCCAGGGGATGGCGAAGGTGTAGGCCACCGCGTGGGCAACACGTGCCGCGAGGTAGATCATGGCGGCGAGCGCCGTCCCAGGTGTGTGGGCGTTCAGCGCGTGCGCGGCCAGGACGAGCGGCGCGAACACGACGAGGTTCTCCACCGCGTTCTCGTGTGCGCGCTTGAGCCGCTCGGCCCAGGGCGACATGCGCGTCGGTTCGTCGGGGAAGCCGATTTCATGCAGCAGGCCTTTGCCCACCGCGAGGCGGTTGAGGATGTAGGGGATCCACAGGAGGCCGGTGAGCGTCGTCACCAGGGCCAGACAGGTCAGCTCGGTCGTCATCGCGTTCCTCCATGTCGGCACTGGCCGACCACCAAATGTTTACCCAAGAACCTTTCAGCATGCAAGTGTTTACAAGGAAATCATTTGCATCGGTAGTTTTTCTGACGCAAACTTTCGCTCAGCACGATGGCCGAGCCCAAGAACAAGAAGGGAGCGGTGCGGACCTGGCCGCAGGTGCGCGTTTTTCGCGAATTGCTGCGTGCCAACGCCCGCGTGATGGCGCTGGCACGCGAGTTCGTCGAGGCGGAGACCGGGCTGAGCTTCAGCGAGTTCGACATGCTCCTCGAGCTCGGCAACCAGACCGGCCTGCGCATGAGCGATCTGGCGGCGAAGATGGTGGTGTCTCCCGCGAACGTGACGCGTCTGGCCCAGTCCCTCGCAGCCAAGGGGCTCGTCGTGCGCGAACGAGCGCAACACTCGGATCGCGAAGTGCTCGCGCGCCTGACGCCCGAAGGCCAGGAGCTGTTCGCTCGCCACTTCCCCAAGGCGGCGGCCTTCATGGCAGGCCTCATGGATGAGCGACTCACTGCCCCCGAGCAGGCCACGCTCGGTGAGCTTCTGGAAAAACTCAGCCGCTGAGCGCTACTGACGCGCCGCGCCGCAAAGAGGGCGGCCCCCGGCCTCTCTCCACTTCCGTTATATGCCAGAGACGGGGCCTTGCCGCAAGACCCGGGTCGTGCCGCACAGTCGTTGGCCATGGCAAACCATTCTGTGGTCATCGCTGGTGGTGGTCCGACGGGTCTGATGCTGGCGGCTGAGCTCGCGCTGGCGCGAGTCGACGTCGCCGTGGTCGAGCGGCGCGAAAACCAGGAGGTCGTCGGCTCGCGCTCACGTGGCCTGCATGCACGAACGATCGAGGTGCTCGCGCAGCGAGGCATCGCCGAGCGCTTCATCTCGCAAGGCCAGCTCGCTCAGGTGGCGGGTTACTCGTTCATCCCGCTCGACATCAGCGACTTCCCTGGTCATCACAACCACGGGCTCGCGCTGATGCAGAGCCACTTCGAGCGCATCCTGGCCGGCTGGGTCTGCGAGCTGCCGGTGAAGTTCTACCGCGGGCGCGAGGTGACGGGCCTCGTGCAGGACGACACCGGCGTCGACGTCACGCTGTCCGACGGCAACGCGCTGCGCGCGAAGTACCTCGTCGGCTGTGACGGAGGTCGCAGCGTGGTGCGCAGGAACGCCGGCATCGACTTTCCGGGCTGGGACGCGTCGACGAGCTACCTGATCGCCGAGGTCGAGATGACCGAGGAGCCGGCGTGGGGCATTCGCCGCGGCGAGAAGGGCGTCAACGCCATGGGCAAGGCAGAGGACGGAAAGCGCGTGGGCGTCGTGCTGGTGGAGCCGCGCGTCGGCAGCGGCGACGAGCCGACACTGCAAGAGCTCCGCGATGCGCTCGTGGCCGCGTACGGAACGGATTTCGGGGTTCATAGTCCGAGCTGGCTCTCGCGCTTCAGCGACATGGCTCGCCAGGCGGCGACCTACCGAAAGGGGCGAGTGCTCCTGGCCGGCGACGCGGCGCACGTGCATGCGCCAGCGGGTGGACAGGGACTCAACATCGGCGTTCAGGACGCCGTGAACCTGGGCTGGAAGCTCGCCCGGGTGGTGAGCGGCACATCACCCGAGAGCCTGCTCGACACCTACCACGCCGAGCGCCATCCCATCGCTGCCCGCGTGCTGCGCCTGACCATGGCGCAGACCGCGCTCGGTCGCGGCGACGAGCGCACGGAGGCCCTGCGCGAAAACATGACCGAGCTGCTGCGCATGGACGAGCCGCGCAAGCGCTACGGCGCCATGATGTCGGGCCTCGACGTCCACTACGACCTCGGTCCAGGCCATCCGCTGCTCGGGCGTCGCATGCCCGATCTCGACCTCGTCACCGAACACGGCTCGACGCGCGCATTCAGCCTGCTGCACGAAGCGCGACCGGTCTTGCTCGACCTCGGTGAGCCCGGCGCCTTCGACATCACGCCATGGGCAGAGCAGGTCCGGCTGGTCGAGGCTCGCTACGCCGGTGCCTGGGAGCTACCGGTACTCGGCGCCGTCCCGGCTCCCACGGCCGTCCTGATCCGGCCCGACGGATACGTCGCGTGGGTCGGAGGCGGCACGGACCAGGGCCTGCGTGACGCCCTCACCACCTGGTTCGGCGCTCACTGACACATGGAATCCGTGCACACTCCCGACTCGCAGTCTCCCGGGGCGTAGCACTCGTCGCCGGGGGCACCGGCAATGCAGATCCCGGCGCTGTTTCCGCCCGTGTAGCAATGGTTCGAGCTGCAGTCCGCTGCGGTCACGCACCAGGCACCGAGTGAGCCGTCGGTGCACTGGCCTTCACCGAGCCCGCTCGAGTAAGCGCAGGTCCCTTCGATGCAGTCCCCGGCATCGTAACAGGCACTTTCGAGCAGACCCGCCGTGCACTGGCCGTAGCCGTTACCCGGGTTGAAAGCGCAGAGGTTGTCGACGCAGTCGAGGTCGTCGATGCAGAGAGCGTCGACCGCGCCGGTGGTGCAGGCACCGTCGCCGTCGGCGCTGGCCGCGCAGGTGTTCGACTCGCAGTGGGCATCGAGCGCGCAGCTGGCGCCGTTGCTGCCGTCGCTGCACCAGCCGTCGGTGTCGGT
>DATLIL010000036.1:0-4333 GCA_035539475.1 Polyangiaceae bacterium | reverse complement strand
TTCATCGGCGTCTCCTCGCGCGGGCACCGGCACGGCACGCGCGCACCTGGACCGTGTTCGGGGATTTGCGTGATGATCTCGAAATCGAACGGACACTCAGCGCGGCTCGACGACGCAGACCCCGTTGACGCACTCTTCGCCGGGACCGCAGGGCTCCGCGACGTCATCGCGGCAGTTGATGCGAGCCGTCCAGTAGCCGAAGTGGCTCTGATGCGCGAAGTTCTGGAACGGTAGCCAGACCGGGGCGCTCGACGCATCTTCGGGCAGGCGCGCGGGGTCGATGGCGGCCATCCACAGCTGCGCAAACCGGGCGTCCTCGGGCTTCTGGCTGTTCTGCAGCAGCAGGCCGTAGTCGATCTTCGAGTTGTAGGTCAGAAACAACAGACCGCCCTGCTCTTCGGGCGGGAACGGCGCGAACTTGGGCAGCGTCGACCAGTTGCCGACGCCCTGGGTCGCTCGCGCCAGATCGTAAACTTGCTTCGTGGCGACATCGACGAGGCGAAGCATGCCGTCGCGCTGGTCGTAGCTGATGCTGCCGACCCCGGTGGGAGCGGTGACGAACGCGATGTATTTCCCGTCGGGGGACCAGGTTGGATAGAAATGAAACTCGCCGTCGCCCGCGGGCACGATCACCTCGGCTGCGCCGAAGATGGCGTCGGCGGCAACGGCGCCCGGCGTGGCGCCGGCAGCGACCGAGTCGTCGTAGGTCATGATCGCGATCTCACCGTTACGGACCGCGTGGGGCGTGTCCGGGTCGGACGAGAGCGTGAGCGCGATGCGATCGTCGTCGGTCGGTGAAAACTCCGGAAAGTAGCCCAGCTTGCCGCCGAGGAGCTCGGGCGGGATCTCGGTGATGACGTCACCCGCCGCCGTGCCGAGCGCCTCGTTCGGAGCGGTGTGCCGCAGGTCGAGCGTGTCGTTGTACGCCACCAGCACGCGCTTGCCGTCGCCCGTCAAAGCCATCATCGAGCTGTCGTAGGTCGGCCCGGGCGACACCAGCGGCTCGTCCACTCTTCGCGTCAGCGCCACCACGAGCTCGCCTGCGCGTTCGTCGCCGGTCAACATCGAGGTGCGCGCGGTGAAGGCGATCGTGCTGCCGTCACGGCTCACGGTGTGACAGCCGCTACAGGCCAGCGGATTCGCCTCGCTGTTCGGCTGGATGAAGACGTCGGGACGCACCGCGCCGAAGGCCAGGCGGTACGTGACGCCGACGGTGCCCTCGTTCGCCGTCTGCAGCTGGCCCCAGTAGTAGAAGCCCTTGTTCTCGAGTCGCTCGGGCGTGAATCCGAAGTGGAGAGGAGCGCTGGTCGCGACGGGCCCGCCGCGGCCGTCGGTGCCGCTGATGGTGAGCTCGACGTCACGACCGCGCAGCTCGAACGCCATCAGGCGGTACTCGTCTTCGGGCAACGTGAAGCGGCAACCCTCGTCCGGCGTGGCGAAACAAGGCGCGAAATAGTCGTAGGTCACGTCCGGCGAACGCGCCGAAAAGCGCAGGCGATTGACGGTCTGCCGGCGATCCAGGCGACGCCACTGCACCGTCAGCTCCTGCAGCGTGAAGGGGTGGGTCGAATCGGGCAGCGGATAGACGATCTCGGGCTCGGTCCCCTCGATCGCGAGCGGACCGTAGAAATACGCTCCGGCGTCGCGCTGCAGATCGCGGTCGACGTAGCAGCGCTCGACGCAGGCGAACTCCGGAGGGCCACCGCCGAGGTGAACCGTGTCACCGCTGCAAGCGCTGACGAGGAGCGCGAACAGGACGCTCTGAAACCTCATTCCCATCGCACGTCGTCCAGGATGAGATCGATGGGGCCGGCCTGACCGTCCAGGCGCACGACATGCCAGGAAAACGCCGACAGCACCTGCTCGTAGTTCGCGCCGTCGAGCGGAATCGAAAAATGCTCGAGCTCGCTGCCCAGCGTGGCAACGAACTCGATGTTGAGGCTGTCCTTGTACGAAAGCTCCGCGTCACTGATGCCGCCGACCTTGAAGGTCACGCTCTGGCCTGCCGGGCTCGCAGCCGCGTAGAACGTCACGGCGCTGGCTCCGGGCACGATCGTCGTGCCGGGCGCCTGGCCCCAGTTCCCCGCCCCGACCTCGTCGACGTTCTGGAAGAAGACTCCGGCAAAGGCCTGGCCCTCGACGAACCTGAACACGTAACACTGGCCCTGCGCGCCCTCTGCGCGCTCGCTGCAGCCCGTGTCGATGGTCACGGGGCAGCCCTCCGCCGCGTAGCAGCCGCTCGGATGGAAGTGGTCGTCGACCACGAAGGGCAGCGGCAGCCCATCGCCGAGCGGAGGCGGACCAGGGTCGACCACAGGCCCGGGCAGGTCGTTCGGGTCTTCGCTCTTGGCGCCACAGGCCGAGCTGAGGCCGGCAACGAGCAGGCAGGAGACGAACCAGAGCGCGGGTAGACGTCCGCCCGAAGTCCGCTCGATCGACAAAGCCAGCGCAGGCACCGCGGGCACAATGTAGCGCGACTTTACGAGGGGGGCCCCCGGCTTCAGGATAGGTAGGGTGGCCCCCGAAGTCCTTTCGCCCTCCAGGCTGACGCGGCTGGCTTACCGCGCGCGCGAGGCCGCGATTCGCCTGCCTTTGGTGGCTGTGCACCTCGGCCTGCGGCCCTTCATGCCCCCCGCCCAGCGGCCGACCGAGCGCGACCTCCTGGCCCTCCGCCGGCGCCACCGCGCCCTCCTGGAGCGCGATATCCGGAACACGGAGGCGGGCTCGTATCCCAGGGAGCTCCTCTTCTCCTTGCCCGTCGCCGACTACGTCGCTGATCTACCGGCGCTCGCCCGCGAGATCGGCCGCATGGTGGCGCGAGCCCGCCGCGGCGCGGTGCGCGACCTGCCGGACGACGTCGATCTCGGTCGATACCCGGATTACTTCCGGCGCAACTTCCACTGGCAGAGCGACGGCTACCTGAGCCCGCGCTCCGCGGCGCTGTACGACGCCGGGGTCGAGTTCTTGTTTCTTGGTACGGCCGACGTGATGCGCCGTCAGGTGATCCCGCCGATCACGGCCTTCGTCAGCGGCGCCGAGGGCCCGAGCCGCATTCTGGACGTCGGCGCTGGAACGGGTCGGACGCTGGGACAGCTGGCTCGAGCGCTACCGGACGCGAAGTACTTCGCCCTCGACCTGAGCCCCTACTACCTGCGGCACGCCACGCGAGCCCTCAGCAGCGTACGTGACGTGTCGTTCGTCGTGGACAATGCCGAGCGCATGCCGTTCCGCGACGGTGAGCTCGACGTGGTGACCAGCACGTTCCTGTTCCACGAGCTGCCGACCCGTGCCCGGCAGGCCGTCGCGCGCGAGGCGTACCGCGTGCTCAAGCCCGGCGGGCTCTTCGTCGTGCTCGACTCGGCGCAGCTCGTGGAGTCGGACGAGCTCCGGGTCTTTCTCGAGAACTTCGCGGCCAGCATGAACGAGCCCTTCTTCGCGAGCTACCTGAGCGAGCCGCTGGAGGGCCTGTTCGAGGCGCACGGATTCTCGGTACGCGAGGTCGCACCCTGCTTCCTGTCCAAGCTGGTCGTTGCGGCCAAGCCGTCCGGCTGACAAGATGCCGCCCCGTGCGGCGCTTCTATCGCGAACCGCTTCTGCATTTCCTGCTGCTCGGCGCGCTGCTCTTCGTCGCTCACCGCTACTGGCAGCGCCTGAAGCCGAGTGACGCGGTGATCGTGATCACGCCGGCCTTGCGCGCCGATCTCGAGCGCGAGCTCACGGCGGAGCTCGGCCGCAGCCCGCAGCCCGCAGAGCTCAAGACGGCGGTCGAAGCCTGGAAGGCCGAGGAGATCCTGTTTCGCGAGGGCCAGCGCCTGGGGCTCGAACAGGACGATCCGCTGGTCCGGCGCCGCGTGGTGGGCAAGGTGCTGGAGCTCGAGCGCGAGCTCTCGTACGGTCGCGAGCCGAGCGACGCCGAGCTCGACACCTGGCTCGTGCAGTTCGGGGAACGGTACGGCGAGGCGACGCGCTACGACTTCGATCAGCTGTTCGTCTCGGGCCCCGCCAAAGAGGCGCTGCCACGAGCCAGACGCATCGCGGCCGAGCTCGCCCGCGGCGCGCCGATCGAGGGCCAGGGCGACCCCTTCCCCGCCGGCACCAGGTTCGAGAACATGAAGATCGACGGCCTGCGCCAGCTCTTCGGCGAGCGCTTTGCGGAGCACGTCGTTTCACTCGAGCTGCAGCGCTGGCAGACGGTCGAATCCGTCCACGGCCTGCACGTCGTGCGGCTGACGCGGGTCCTGCCCGGCAGGGCGCCCGAGCGCGAACGCCTGCGCCCGCGGCTGGTGCGCGACTGGAAGCTCGCGCAGCGCGAGATCGTCATGCAGCTCGTGCG
>DATLIL010000035.1:0-5415 GCA_035539475.1 Polyangiaceae bacterium | reverse complement strand
CGACTGCTTCGACGGCGACGCCTGCACGGTCGACACCTGCGACGGCAATACTTGCAGCAACGAGGCCGCCGAGGGCTGCTGCCTGAGCGACGCCGATTGTGACGACCCGACGCCGGTCTGCCACCTCGCGAGCGCCCGCTGCGTGGAAGAAGGCGCCGAGGAGCCGCCGCCGACCAGCGGCGAAGGCGGCAGCGGCGCCGGACCCACGACCACCCCCAACCCGTCCAGCGGCTCGGGAGGCGTGGTCGTCAACAACCCGCCCACCGCGCCGGCCGAGGCCAAGAGCGAGGACGACGGCGGTTGCAGCTGCCGGGTTGCCTCGCCGCGCGCCCCTGTGGGTACTCTCAGCTTGGTACTCGCCGCGTCACTTCTGGCCTTCGCTCGCCGCAGCGGGCGCCGAAAGTCCTCACTTACCCCCTAACCCAGCGAGAGGTCCGCACCGATGCGCTCCACCCGAAATCCAATATTCCTGGGCATCGTCCAGCTGGCGCTGGCCGCCACGGTCTACGCCTGCAGCAGCGAGGACAGCGGTTCAGGCGCGAGCGGCGGCTCGGTCGGTGGCAAGGGACCCACCGGCAAGGGTGGCGTCGGCGGCAGTATCGGCTCGGCCGGCGACGGCTCCGGTGGCACGACGACGAGCAAGGGCGGCAGCACCAGCAATGGCGGCACCGGCAACGTCCAGGTAGACGCCTGCCCGGGGCTGCCCTTCGAAGATACGGGTAGCGGCGGGGACCCAGGCGTCCCGAACGGCGCCGGCGGGATGAACGGCGGCGCTCCTTCGGCTGGCGGAGCCGGCGGCGCCACTGACGAGCCGCCCGCGAGCGCCGGCGCCCCGAGCGGCGAGGGCGGCGCTCCGGGAGCGTGCGTCGGTGTGTCGGTCGAGGCCGAGCGTATCGACGTCGACATGTTCATCATGATGGATCGGTCGATCTCGATGGGTTACGAGCTCGACAACGGTCAGACGCGCTGGCAAGCGCTGACCGCCGCCGTCCAGGATTTCGCGCAGTCGAACGACGCCCAGGACATCGGCGCCGGCATCGGCTTCTTCAGCAAGACCGGGCGTGGCGACGACGACGCCGACTGCGACGCCTCCGCCTACGCCGATCCCGTGGTCGGCATTGGTCCGCTAGCAGACACCTCGTCCCAGATCTTGGACGAGATGGACATGGTGACGCCCGCTGGGCTCACCCCGACCGGGCCCGCGCTCGAGGGCGCGCTCGACTACGCCAAGGGCTGGGCCGACGATCACCCCGACCGAGCGACGGTCGTGGTCCTCGTCTCGGACGGCTTCCCCACCCAGTGCGGCGACGGTCCAGAGGACATCGCGGCAGCCGCCGAGGCGGGTTACGAGACGGATCCCCCGGTGAAGACCTACGTCATCGGCGTGGGCGACGTGGCGCGTTTCAACCTGGACAACTATGCGCGCTCCGGCGGCACGGACTCGGCGTTCTTGACCGACGAGGCGAACGCCAGCGAGAGCTTCGTCGAGGCGTTGATCAACATCACCGGCAACGAGATCTCCTGCGAGTACTTCATCCCCGAGCCGCCCGACGACATGACGCAGATCGACACCGACAAGGTGCAGGTCGTGTACACGCCGATGTCCACCGGTCAGCCCGAAGAGGTGCCGCGCGTCAACACGTTCGGCGACTGCGCCGATGCCGAGAACGGCGGCTGGTACTACGACAACTCGTCGGCACCGACGCGGATCTACGTCTGCCCCTGCACCTGTGCCCGCTTCGGCGCCGGTCGCGTCGACGTCAGGCTGGGCTGCGAGCCTCGCCTCGGCATCCGCTGAACCAGCAATAGTCCTGGCTCACTGTAAGGTGAGCCGTGGAAGCCGGCCCGTCACACTGCCTCTCCGTGCCGACTTCCGTTCGACTCGCCGCCGCTCGCCCGGCGCCGCGGGCGCCGGTTCCTGCGCCCTCCGTCGTTCCGCTCAAGCGTGCCCTGAGCGCGAACGACGCCGAGCTCCTGGCAGCGGTGGTAGCGGGTAAGCCCGCCGCCATCGCCGCGCTGTTCGATCGCTACTCGCGCCTCGTGCGCCAGATGCTGATCCGCACGCTGGGCAGCAGCTTCGACGTCGACGACTTGATGCAAGAGACGTTTCTCACGGCGGTGCGGCGTGCGCATACCCTGCGCGATCCCGCCGCGCTGTCGAGCTTCATCGTCGGCGTGGCCATCAGGCAAGCCAAGAACGAGCTGCGCCGTCGCACGGTGCGCCGTTGGATCGGCCTTTCGGATGAACGCGAGTCCAGCGCCGGCAACAGCGACGCGGTGGCGCGCGAGGGCGTGCGGCATCTGAATCGCGCGCTCGAGCAGCTCGACCCGAGCTCGCGCGTCTTGTTCGTCTTGCGCCACGTCGAAGAGCTCGAGCTCAGTGAGATCGCGGCGGCCGAAGGCGTCTCGCTCGCCACGCTGAAGCGCCGGCTGGCCCGAGCCGAGCGGCGCTTCGAGGCTATCGCCGAGCGCGACCCCGTGTTGCGCGACTATCTGGTGAGGCCTGCGTGACGCTCTCGCTCTCCGAGCTCGCCGCGCGCAGGCTGCGCCGCGACGTGTCGGTTGAACAGGCCGACGCCGAGTACACCGAACGGCGTGCCCGACTGGTTCGAGCCGCCACTGGCGAGCGCGGAGGCAAGCGTCGTCGCTACGTATGGCTGTGGTTGATCCTGGCGCTGCCCGCGGGCTGGCTCACGGGTTGGTACGTGGTCTCGATGGACCGCGCGACGAGCTTCACCGCTGCCGGCGTAGCGGGGCGCGTCGGCGCTTTCTACACGGCGCCCCAGAGCGACGCGCTCGCACTCCGCTTCGGCGACGGGAGCGAGGTGCGCCTCGGCGCCGGCTCGCACGCGCGAGTGCTGCGCTCGGAAGCGGGTCAGCGCGCGGTCGTGCTGGAGCTCGGTCACGCCGAAGCGTCGCTGGGGTCCTACCGCGGATGGAAATGGGAGCTCTCGGCGGGACCGTTTCTGATCGAGACGTCGCAGGCCGATCTCGTCCTGTCCTGGGACGTGGCCCAGCAAGCGCTGGCCGTAAAACTACGTTCCGGGAGCGCGCTGGTCCGTGGCCCTGGTCTCGCGGAGGGGCGAAGACTGAACGGCTCCGAGGAGCTCACGACCAAGGTTGCCACTAGCCCGCCCTGAAGGGGGTAGAGTGGAGGTCAACCGTGGCCTCCATGGCAGAGTCGGCGTCCAACGTGCTGCAGCGCGCCTCCGAGGCGCTCGGCGCCGATGATCCCGAGCAGGCGCTGGCCGGAGTCCTGGCGACGCTGGCAGAGCTCGGGGTCACAGCGGCTTCGGCGGCCGACCCCGAGCGCGATGCGTGGCTCGAGGTCGAGCACGGCGAACACAAGGTCGTGCTCGTCGCCGACGGCGAGCCCGGTGAGCCCGTGCGCGCCGTCGCCCGCAACCTGCTGCGCTCCGCCCTGCTGCGCCTGTGTGAGCACGACGAGCTGAAGCGCGTTCGCGAGCGAATGCAGATGCTGTCCTCTGCCTCGTTCGAGGGCCTCTTCGTCCACGTCGACGGCGTGGTCATCGACTCCAACCAGCGGCTGTCCGAGATATCCGGATTCGATCAGCGCGAGCTGCTCGGCGCAGAGACGATCAAGCGCTGCGTGGTGCCCGAGGATCTGCCCGAGGTCTTTCGGCGCATCGAGAACCGCTACGAGGGCGCCTACGTCGTCACTGGCCTCACCCGAGACGGCCGCAAGTTTCCCGTCGAGCTGCAATCGAAGCAGGGCCGCCTGGGCGAGAAGCCGGTGCGCGTCGTGGCGGTGCGCGACGTGAGCGAGCGCGAGCGAACGCTGGCGCTCCTGCACGAGAGCGAACGCCGTCTGCGCGAGCTGGCGCGAAAAGCCTTCGACCTGACGTTCCTGGGGCGCGACGGCGTCATCCTCGACGTCGAGGGCCGGGTGCAGGAGCTGCTCGGTGCGGCTCGTGACGAGCTGATCGGGCGCTCCATCCTGGAGTTCATCGCGCCATCTTCCCTGGCGCTTTCCAAGGAAGTGATCACCAAGCAGCGCATCGGAGCCTACGAAATCGTGGTGCTCGGCGCCGGCGGCGAGCTGATCCCCATGGCAGTGGTGGTGGTGGACTCCACGTTCGAGGGCGAGCCGGTGCGCGTGGCCGGGATGCGCGACCTGCGTCCTGCGCAGCGGGTCGAGGCGGAGCGGCGGGAGCTCGAGCAGCAGGTCGTGCGTAGCCAGCGGCTCGAAAGCCTCGGTGTGCTGGCCGGCGGCATCGCCCACGACTTCAACAATCTGCTCGTGGGCGTGCTGGGCAACGCGGAGCTCTTGCTACATCGCCTGACGGATCCTTTCGATCGTGAATCGGCGGAGAGCATTCGCACGGCCGGCGAGCGCGCCGCCGACCTGATCAAGCTGATGCTCGCGTACGCCGGTCAACGCGACGTCGTCAAACGCGAGCCAGTCGATCTGGCCGCTCTGCTGCGCGAGCTGCACCAGCTGCTCGCGGCCACTCTGTCCAAGAAGGCGCGCGTACTGTTGTCGGTGTCGCCCAGCAGCGTCGTGCTCGGCGATCGCGCCATGCTGACGCAGGTGCTGATGAACCTGCTCACCAACGCCTCCGACGCGCTGGAGGACAGCGTCGGGACGATCGAGGTGCGAACCGAGCTCGTGACGGAGCCCGATGCGCGCTGGGACGCCGCGCTGGGAGCGACCGTGAGGCCCGGCAGCTGGCTCCTGCTCGAGATCATCGACAGCGGCGCCGGCATGGACGAGGCCACGCAGAGCCGAGTCTTCGAGCCCTTCTTCAGTACCAAGGAGCGGGGCCACGGCCTGGGTCTGGCCGCCTGTCTCGGCATCGTGTCGGCGCACGGCGGCGCCATTCGCGTCGAGAGCGCGCCCGACCAGGGCAGCCGCTTCTCGGTGCTTCTGCCCGCTGGTCAGGGCGACGACGCCACGTCACTGACGCACGAGCGAAGCCCGCGCTCCAGCGCCAGCAAGGTGCTGGTCGTCGACGACGAGGCCGTCGTGCGCACGCAGGTGCGGCGCTCGCTGGAGCTGCGCGGCTACGTGGTGGAGGAGGCCAGCAGCGGCGAGAGCGCGCTGAACAACTTCGCACGGAGCGACGCGGACGTGATCCTGCTCGACATGACGATGCACGATCTGGACGGCACCGAGGTCGCTCGCCGCATCCGCGCGACGGGCTCGCGTGTACCCATCGTGCTGGCGTCGGGCCACCTCAAGACGGTCGTGGAGCAAGAGCTCGAGCGTGACGTGGTGCAGGGCTTCTTGCGCAAGCCCTTCCGCATCGTCGATCTGGTGGACGCGATCGAACGAGCGCTGGTGCGCTAGGGAGCGATGTCAGCGAGCTTGGTGCAGCGCAGCAGAGCTTCGAGGTAGTAGTAGTCGGCGTAGTTGATGGCTGCGTCGATCTCCACGCCCGCGGGGTAGTGCCC
>DATLIL010000034.1:0-10042 GCA_035539475.1 Polyangiaceae bacterium | reverse complement strand
TGATGCGGCCCCAGCCTCGAGCGGCCATCGAGTCGACGAAGAAGTGCGTCACCTCGAAGACGCTGCTGAGGTTGGTGTTGATCACCTCGTCCCAGGCGCCGCGGTCCATCTTCTTGAAGCTCCTGTCGCGGGTGACTCCGGCGTTGTTGACCAGAATGTCGATGTTCTCGAAGTCTTCCGTGATGCGCAGACACGTCGTTTCGACGTCGCCGCGCACGCCGACGTCGAAGGCGTAGGCCCGCGCTTCACGCCCGATTTTTTCGATCTCGCGACGCACCCCCTCGGCGGATTCCAGGCCCGAAGGGCTGGAGCTCACCGCGACGTCCGCGCCGGCGTACGCGAGCATCAGAGCGCATGCCCTGCCGATGCCACGAGACCCGCCGGTGACGAGCGCCTTCTTGCCCAGCAAGCTGAAGCCCGGGATTGCGGTAGTGAGCGGGTAGACGCCGGAAGACGGGTCAGTGACGGGAAACACGTTTGCCATGGGATTCTCCGTTCAGTGAGAAGAGTTGGTCCACGTCGGCGACGAGCCCTGCTCCCGCTCGTCGAGGCTGCGGACGAGTCCGCCCGCGTGATATCGCCGCGTTTCGCTCATCGCCTTGAGGCCGTACTTCATCCACCCGAGGAACGCCGGCGAGCGCAGGGTGATATCCATGATCAGGCTCAGATCGGCGAGCCAGCTACTCCACAAGCGCCGACTCGTGCTGAACAGGTCCGGCGGCTCGTCCGTTGCGTCCCCACTCATGGCCGTTTCCTTAGCTTTTGGCCTTCTGCGCCGCGGGTGACCAGCGCTCGGCGGCCTTCTGGAACTCGCGCATCTGCGCTTCGGACTGTTCCTTGAAACTCTCGGACATCTTTTGCCAGAGATCCTCCAGCGTGCGCTGGTAGTCCTCGGGAGACTTGGCGCCCGTCATCCGAACGCTCTGCTCGAGCATCTGGATGCTGGACTTGTAGAGCGAGTTCAGGAACTCGCGGTGACTGTTCAACGCTTCCGTGGTGGACTCGAGCCAGCGTTTCTGGACGGTCTCGCTCCAATCAGCGGCCATGAACGGAGCGCTCGGTGCCGAGTAGGGCCACGGCATCGCCCACTGCTTGAACATGTCCTGCTGCGCGCGCAGCGAAGACTCCGCGGCCTTGCGGAACGTTTCGAAGAACTTGTCGAACATGAGATCTCCTCTGCCCCGGCGAGTCGAATGTTGGCGAGTGACGAGACTCGCACCCTGGTCCGGCGACGCCCCGAGCTATGCTTGCTTCATCTCACTATCGCGCGTGCACCGCAACGGTGAAGATCGCGCGTGAGACAGCGCTTTTTCGCGCCTTCGTGCGTGTTTCGTCGGCGTTGCCCGCGTAGCGGCAAGCCGTGCAAGACTCCGCTCCTTACACCGCGTTGGTGTCAGCGATGAAGTCGCGAACCTGTGGATAGATGACGTTGCGCCAGCGCCTGCCGCTGAAGATCCCGTAGTGACCTGCGCCCTCGATGGTGACCTCTTGCTTGCGGGCCGCGGGGATCCCCGTGCATAGCTCGTGCGCCGCGTGCGTCTGGTCTCGCCCTGAAATGTCGTCGAGCTCGCCTTCGATGGTCATCAGCGCGGTGCTCGAGAGCGTTTCCGGCGCCACGCGCTCGTCGCCCACGTGCCACAGCCCGCGCGGGAGCAGGTGCTCCTGGAACACGACGCGAATGCAATCGAGGTAGTACTCGGCCGGCATGTCGAGCACGGCGTTGTACTCGTCGTAGAAGCGGCGGTGAGCTTCGGCGTCCTCGAGATCGCCCTTCACCAGATGCCGGTAAAAGTCCCAGTGTGAGCTCATGTGCCGCCCGGGGTTCATGGCGATGAAGCCGGCGTGCTGTAGAAAACCAGGATAGACGCGGCGGCCACTCCCTGGGTACCTGAGGGGCACTCGATCGATCACGTGGCGCTCGAACCAATCCAGCGATTTGGTGGACGCCAGGTCGTTGACCGACGTCGGGCTGCGCCTCGCGTCGATCGGGCCACCCATCATCACCAGGCTGCGAGGCACGGCCTCTCCGCGCGCAGCCATCAGCGACACGGCCGCCAGGACTGGCACGCAAGGCTGGCAGACGGAGATGACGTGGAGTCGCTCGGCGCCGATGTGACGGATGAAGTCACGGATGGTGTTGACGTAGTCGTCCAGGGTGAAGGGGCCCTGTTCGACGGGCACCATGCGCGCGTCGGCCCAGTCCGTGATGTAGACCTTGTGCTCGGTGAGCAGGGTGCCCACGGTGTCGCGCAGGAGCGTTGCGTAGTGGCCGGACAGGGGAGCCACCACGAGCACCACGGGACTCTGCTTGAGCACACTCACGGTCTTGGCGTCGTCGCTGTAGCGCTTGAAGCGCTGCAGGCGACAGAAAGGCGTGCTCAGGGGCGTCTGCTCGAGCACCGCCACCTTCGCTCCGTTGACCTCGACCTCGTGAATGCCGAACTCCGGCTTGGGATAGTCTCTACCGAGCCGGTAAAGGAGCTCGTACCCGGCCGCGATCCGCTCGGAGCCCGGCAAGGCCGCCAGCCAGCTCCCCGGCGCGGAGAACATGTGAGCTCCGGCGTGCGCGAGGAAGGCGGTGGGGCCCAGCAGCGCCCGGTTGAGCTCGTGGAGTTGGTAGAGCATGTTCATTGAAATCCCTACCAGAAGGCGTCATTCATGCGTGACGGGAAAGCTCGGCGCTCCCAATCCTGCTTTGAGATGGCGCCCGACTCCCTTGGTTCTACCCCCGAAAGCGCGCTCGGGCGAGGCTCGCGTTCGCCTTGGGGGTGATGTGGGTTCTGGCCAGCGACTCAGCGCACGGTCCAGCCGCCGTCCACCACGATCATCTGACCAGTGATGTTGCGAGCCGCCGCAGACACGAGGAAGGCCGTGATGCCGGCGATCTCGTCGATGCCGATGAAGACGTGCTTCGGCATCGGCTCGAGCATGATGCGATCGATGACTTCCGCCTCGGGGATGCCACGCGTGCGAGCCTGTGCGGCGATCTGGCTGTCGACCAGGGCCGTCTTCACGTAGCTTGGGCAGATGGTGTTGATGGTGACGTCGACACCGGCTGTTTCGAGCGCGATCGCCTTCGAAAAGCCCACCAAACCGTGCTTGGCGGCGACGTAGGCGCTCTTGAAGGGACTTGCCACGAGTGAGTGGATGCTGCCCACGTTGATGATCCTGCCGAAGCCGCGCTCGACCATGCCGGGCAGGGCCGCGCGCGTCATGCGCGCTGTGCCGGTGAGCATGACCTGGACCAGGTAGTCCCACTTCTGCATCGGGAACTCGGTCAGCGGCGCAACGTGCTGCAAGCCGGCGTTGTTGACCAGGACGTCGATCGGTCGCGTCACCGCGGCCAGCGCCTGCTGCACGCTGTCGTCCGAGGTCACGTCGAGCTCGACCGCCTCCGCCGAGCCGCCGCTGTCGCGGATCCCTCGGGCCGCCAGCTGCGCCTGAGCGAAATTGAGATCACTGATGACGACGTGAAAGCCCGACCGGGCCATCTCTTCCGCCAGGCCGGCGCCGATGCCGCTGGCCGATCCGGTGATCAGTATGCTCTGCATGTCAGGCCATGATGCTCACGCCGCCGTCGACGTAGAGCGTTTGCCCGCTCATCCGCCGCGCGTAGGGCGTGGCCAGGTAGGCGCAGGCGAAACCGACGTCCATGATGTCGACGAGCTCGCCCAGCGGCGCCTTTCCCACGGCCTCGTTGAGCATCAGATCGAAGTCCTTCAGGCCGGACGCGGCGCGCGTCTTCAGTGGTCCCGGCGAGATCGGGTGCACGCGGATCTTGCTCGGCCCGAGCTCGTAAGCGAGGTAGCGGCACGAGGCCTCGAGCGCGGCCTTGATCGGGCCCATCACGTTGTAATTCGGCACCACGCGGTTGGCTCCGAAATAGCTCATCGCGAACATGCTTCCGCCGTCCACCATCAGCGGGGCGGCGAGCTTGGCCATGCGGACGAACGAGTGACAGGAGATGTCCATGGCCTTGGCGAAGCCCTCGGCGCTGCAGTCGAGCAGCCCGCCCTGGAGGTCGTCCTTGGGCGCCCAGGCGATCGAGTGCACCAGGATGTCGAGGCGTCCCCAGTCCTTCTGGATGCGCTCGAAAACGGCTTCGAGCTCGCCGGGCTGGGCGACGTCGAGTGGCATCAAGATGGGCGCCCCGAGCCCCTGCGCCAGCGGCTCGACGTAGCGCTTGGCCTTCTCGTTGAGGTAGGTCAGCGCGAGCTCGGCGCCGAGCTCACGGAAGGCGCTGGCGCAGCCGTAGGCGATCGAGTGCTCGTTGGCGACGCCGACGACGAGAGCCTTCTTGTCCTTGAGGACTTGCAGAGCCATGGCTTACCCGCCATGGAAATGCGGGGGCCGCTCTGCTCTGTCAAGACAGCGCGGGCGCGGCATTTTCCGCGGTTTCGCTGCTGCGCAAGACTCCTCGGCGCTGCGGCGGTGAAGCTCAGTTGTCGAGCGCTTCGACGACGACGTTCTCGCGATCGACGGCGCGCTCCGCGGCTTCGGCACTGACCACCGACGGGCCGTCGCCGCGGGATAGCTCGCTGGCGCTCAGACCGAGCAGCGCGCACAGCCAGCGCGGCGCCTCCATGTCGAGGTCGGGCTCGTCGGCGAAGAGCCTGGCGAGCTCGCGGGCGTAGGCGCGGGCCAGGGTGAGCGTGCCGATGCCGTCGAAGGCGCGCGCCTTGGGACGGCTCGCCAGGGGCAGAGCCACCAGGCTGACGAAGAGCAGCTGGTGGATCAGGCGCAGGCGGCGGCGGCTCTTCACGTCCGTCCGCTTCAGCACCTCGCGCAAGAAGTGGACGTTGAGCGGGACGTGGAACGACTCGTCACGCGTCAGGATGGTGAGCATCTTGCGCACGGCGGGCTCGCGCACGTTCTTCAGCGTGAGGCGGTAGGTGGTGGAGCCGATCGTCTCGAACATCAGGTTCGTGAGCACGATCGTCTCCATGCGCTCGGCGCGGGCGTAGGCGCTATAGAGCAGGCGCGTGACGCGGCCCATCGGCTGGATCTCGCCGCCAATGTGCTGCAAGAACTCGGTCAAGAGCTCGCGGTGCCAGCCCTCTTCGTTGCCGTAGAGCGCGAGCACCTCGGCCAGCTCGGGGTCGAAGCTCTTGACCTCGTCGGCGAGCTCGTGCGCCTGGCGCAGGCCGGACTCCTCGGCGCGAAAAGCGGCGTTGAAGAATTTGACGGCCGCGCGACGGTGGACCTCGTCGCGGAACGGCACCGGTGCGTCGAGCTCGAGCTTCTCGTCGTACATCTTGGCGGCGCGCTTACGCAGCGCCGCGAGCCAGAACGAAGTCGGCCGCTCTGCCATGAGCCGCTCAGCGCTGCCGGCGGATGGCGGCGACGTAGAAGCCGCCGAAGACGCGCAGCGGGCTGTCGCAGAGCAGGCGCTCAGCGCTGCGGAATACGTCGCGCAGCACCGGTACACGCATCACGCGCGCCGTGGGCGTGGCGATGCGCACGCCGCGGGCGTCGATGATCTTGGCGCCGGCGGGCAGGATGCCGTCGAGATCGAAGGGTGAGTCGAAGCGGGTGTAGACGCTGTTCTCGTCGGCCTTCGAACCGATCTTGCCGGCAGGGCCCAGGCGCTTGACCAGGCCACGCAGGCTGTACGGGTTGTAGAACTCGGCCAGCACCGTACCGCCCGGGCGGGTGACACGCACCATCTCGGACAGGGCGCGTTGAATGTCGGGGATGTGAGCCAGCACCTTGAAGGAGCAGGTGACGTCGAAGCTCCGATCGGGGAAGGGCAGGGCCGTGGCAGAGCCTTCGATCACGTCCAGGCCGCGCTCGCGGGCCTTCTCGAGCATGCCGGGCGAGAGGTCGACGCCCTTGGCGCTCTTGGCAAAAAGCTTGATCCGCCGCAGCACGAGCCCCGTGCCGCAGCCCACCTCGAGCACTTCGCGGCCGTCGGCGTAACGACGCACGAACTCCGTCTCGAGCTCGTCGAGCAGCTCGTGATAGCCGCCGGGATCGTTCTCACCGCGATGGTCTTCGTACGTTTGAGCGAACGTATCGTAGTAGCTGCGGTTCGAGTCGTGGCTGCCGGAAGCGTCCATGGAAGGGGGCCTAGTCTTTGATCGCCAGGGCGAGCGCGCAAGGGCTTTTCCAGCCTAACCCTCGTGCTCGGTGGCCTCGACCTGGGTTTCTTCCAATGGGATTACGGCTGTGGCGCTGAGGCTAGTGCCATGTTCGGCCCCCAGCGGGATGCTCCCGGGATCGCTGACCGAGCCCTGCACGTAGCCGCATTGACGGCAAATCCGAAGCTCCTGCAAGCCGAGCGCCGCCGCCGGCTCACCGAAGACACGCGGAGCGTCCACGACGACGGCTTCGGCACCCCCACACGAGGGACAGGGATCGGCTCCGAGCCCGCGCGTCTTGTCACTGGTGGCGAGGGCCGCTTCGATCAGCGCCTCACTCTGACGCTCGACCAGGTGCAGCAAGCGCGGGCGCAGCACCACACCGGACGCCGCGAGCACCGCGCCACCCGCGGCGAGCACGTAGAACGCTGGCCTGCCGAGGCCGGAGCGCGCGGCATAGAAGATCGCCCCCATCAGCACCAGAGCCACGAGCAGGTCGCGTGCACGCGCGCTCTGCAGCCGGGCGCGAAAGGAGGCGAGCTCGTCGGCCATGACGCGGCGGAGCTCTTCGGCCAGGCCGCCTCGCTCCAGCCGCCCGCTGGCGTCGAGCGTGTCGAGCGCCGCGTCGCCCAGATTGCCGAACTCGTAGGCGTCCGGCTTCTGGCTGAGCTCACGCGCCCGGCCCGGGTGTCCGCTGCGGAGGGCGATGGAGATCTCGGCGCCGAGTCTGGGAATGGCCTTGCTGGCCTGAATCAGCTGATAGGCGCGGATGCCGGCGGCGAGGGCGCCGAATGCGGCGGCCACTTCGAGAGCGGGAAAGTCGTCGGCCAACGCCCTCTTGCTACCAGAAGGAGCCGCCCCTGGGGGTGGGGAAAAGCACCACACGAGCTTCTCCCCGAAACTCTGCCGGGGTGAAAGCCCGGCGGGACCCGTGCGTTCTCCCGGATAGGTCCTTTGGCGGGCTCGCGCGTACCCAGGGAGAACAGATGGAAACCATCGGCGATTACCACCTGGTCCGGCTGCTGGGTGAAGGCGGCATGGGCAAGGTTTACGAAGCGGAAGAGGAGCTCTCCAAGCGTCGGGTGGCGCTCAAGGTGCTCCGGCCCGAGCTAGCCAGACTGGAATCGGCGCGCCGTCTCTTTCTGAACGAGATGGCCGTGATGGCCAAGCTGGACCACCCGAACATCGTGCGCGCGCTCGCTTTTCGCGAGATCGACGACAAGCTCGTGATGGCCCTCGAGCTGCTCGATGGCCGCACGCTGCGCAGCTTTCTCTCGTCCGAGCAGCGAGCGGACGTGGGCCAGGCGATCAGCATCGCCGTGCAGGTGGCTCGCGCGTTGTGCGAGGCGCACGAGAACGATCCGGCCATCGTGCACCGCGATCTCAAGCCCGAGAACGTGATGCTGCTCGCCGACGGCACGGTCAAGGTGATGGACTTCGGCATCGCGAAGGTGCTGGCGGCCGCCGGCAACACCACCACCCACAGCGTCGGCACGCTGGCCTACATGAGTCCGGAGCAGATCGACGCGGGTGACGTCGACGAGCGCTCCGACCTTTACTGTCTCGGCCTGCTCTTTTACGAGCTTCTGGCCGGGCGGCCCCCGTTCGAGTCGCAGTCGCCGCGCGAGCTCTTGAACCTGCAGTGCACGGCAGAGCCGCCAGCCCTGCCGGAAGAGGTGCGCGCGGAGCTGCCGCGCGGCATCGAACGCCTCCTGTTCGAGCTCCTGGAAAAGTCGCCCGAGGACCGTCCGGAGTCGGCGCGCGCGGTGCTCGACACGCTCGAAAACTTTGCGCCCGCCGATCGGAAGTCGGCTGCGCCGGCGCGCAAATCCAGAGAGCCGCGCTCGAAGCGCCAGAGCAAGCGCGAGACCGTGACCGTCGAACAGACGCCGGCAGTGAAGGCCAACGACACCGTGGCGCTGATCGAGCAAGCGATCGCCCCGCGCCAGGTGCCCGTGCGCACAGCGGCGCTGATCGTGCTCGGCGCGAGCCTGCTCGCAGCGACGACCACCTGGGTGGTGCGGAGCGCCACAACGCCCGATCGGGGCACGAGCTTCGAGTCGCGGCGATGAAGTGGCGCACGCCCGAGCAGGCCGGCCTTCAGCCGCTCGGGGCGCTGCCGCCGATCGGTCGGGCCGAGCGCTTTCAGCTCGTGGACAGCGAGCTCTGGCGGCTGCCTCCGAACGATCCCGCCCGCGCCGAGCTGCGCTGGGGGATGGCGCGCGGCATCGGTCCCTTCGTCGCCGCCGGCGAAGACGAACGTGGCGCGTGGTTCGTGCGCAAGGCGTCGCCCGGAACGCTCCAGGGCCTTATCAAGCGCGCGCCCGAGCCCATGCTGGGGCTCCGCGTTTTCGAGCGCCTGGCGCAGCTGCTCGAGTGCTGCGAGCGCAAGGGGATCTTTCCTGGCCCGCTCCTGCCCGACGCGGTGCTGATCGACGAGACCGGCAGCGATACCGCGCTCGCCGCGGAAACATGGCTACGCGACGTCGTCGGTGCCCCGGAGACGCCGCTCTCCGCCGAGCGTCACAACCTGCGCTTCTTTCCGGCGGAGCAGGCGGCGGGTGCGGCGTGGGATGCCAGCGCGAACCGCTACGCCTTCGGGCTCCTCTTCTACGAGCACTTTGCGGGTGAGCCGGCCTTCGCCGGGCAGGGTTTACGCCTGTCGCTCGAGGCGCGGGGCCAGCAAGCGCCGGCGGCCTTTGCTGCCGAACGCGCGCGCTCGCTGCCTCCAGGTGTGCAGAGCCTCGCGCTGCGCCTGCTGAGCCCTGACCCCGCGGAGCGTCCAGCCTCCGCTCAGGCGATCGCCCGCGAGCTACGGCGCTTCACGGCGCCCCGCGCGGCGACTAGCGAGTCCGTCCCTCTGCGGCTCGAGCTTCCGGAGGAGGCGCTGCCGATCGCGACCACGGCGCCGCGGCGAGTCCTGCCGCTCTCGCTGATCGCGCTCCTCGTGGGCGGGGTGCTCTGCGCCATCGGGCTCGGCGTACGTGCCCGCGGCTTGCGCGAGGTGCCCCAGATCCGTGAGCGTTCGGCGCTGCGCGCGGCCTCGTCCGCCCAGGATTGCGCGAGCTGCCATCCGCGTCACGCCGCCGAGTGGCGTGGCTCGGTCATGGCGCACGCTGCGACCTCCCCGTTGTTCCAGGCCCTGGAGCAGCTGATCAGCGAGCAGATCGGGCGCGACGCGGACTGTCCCAACGGCGCGGGAGTGCTGCGGCCGGCCGCGGGCAGTGCTTGCCGCGATCGAAAGAGCGGGTTCGCGACCACGGGGTCCGGCGGAGAGGGCTGGTGCAGCAACTGCCATCTGCCGTCGATTCAGCTGACGCAGGGGCCGCCGGCCTTTCGCGCGCTCGAGGCGCGGAGTCCCACACACGCGCCGCTCGCCGAGCTCGTGCCGAAGGTGACACTCGAGGGCATCTCCTGTGTGGTCTGCCATCAAGCCGCGAGCCCAGTCGCTCCCGGTGCAGCACGACGGGGCCAATACGAGGGCAACTCTTTCTGGACTTCCCCCGAGACGGGGCGCCGCTTCGACTTTCGCCCCGAGGCGGCGCGCGGCGAGCACGGCATCGGCAATTCGGGCTACCGGCTCGACCCCAGCATCTTCCTGGCGGAGGCGGCGCGTCGTGACGACGATCTCGTCCCGGGCGGCGCGCACCAGCGCACGCCCGCGAGTGCGCGTCGTTATCAGCGCTCGAGCGAGTTCTGCGGCAGCTGCCACGACGTGCGCCTGTTCGGCACCGACGTGCTCGGCGCCGCGCGTGGGGAGCATTTCAAGCGTCTGCGCAACGGCTACAGCGAGTGGGCCGACTGGGCCGAGGATCGCGAGCGCCGGGGGCTCACCGCGCCGAGCTGCGTCGATTGCCACATGTCGAGCTTTCCCGGGATCTGTGTGCCGGATCCGAACGCCGGCGCGCGACGCGACCAGGGTTGCCCGCCAGGCACTCGCTTCGAGGCGCGGGCCCCGGGAA
>DATLIL010000033.1:0-16994 GCA_035539475.1 Polyangiaceae bacterium | reverse complement strand
TCCGTACCCGGGTCGACGAACAGCACGCCGCGCCCGCTCAGCATCGACACGGCGCTCGAGTTCATCGATCGCGACGAGCTGCTCGAGGTGACCCCCGACGCCCTGCGCCTGCGCAAGCGCATGCTCGACTGCAACCGCCGCCCCCGCCGCGACGACGAGTAGGGAACCTATTCGGCTGGTTCTTCGAGCAGGATGCCCTGCTCGTCGGCCAGCTCGGCCGAGCTCTGCTCGCGGTTCAGGAGCTCGCCGATGCGCTGGAGCAGCTCGCGGGTGCTCGGCCTGGACAGGGCCGAGAGCAGGACGCCGTCGCGCCGCTCCGCGAGCACCTGGCGCTCCTCGTCGCTCAACCGGTCGACCTTGTTGTAGACGCGCAGCCGTGGCCGGTCGGCGAGCTCGAGCTCGTCGATCACCTGCTCGGTGGTCTCGAGGTGGTCGTCGCACTCGGGGTCGGAAGCGTCGATCACCTCGAGCAGGAGATCGGCGCCCTTGGCCTCCTCGAACGTGGAACGGAAGGCCGCAAAGAGGTCCTTGGGCATGCGGCGGACGAAGCCCACGGTGTCGGTCAGGATCGCGAAGCCGCCGCCGGGCAGGGCCAGGCGCCGCGCGCGCGGATCGAGCGTGGCGAAGAGCTTGTCTTCCGCCAGCACGCCGGCGTTGGTCAGGGCGTTGAGCAGCGTGCTCTTGCCCGCGTTGGTGTAGCCGACGATGGCGACCAGCGGTTGCTCGCTGCGCTCGCGCTGGCGCCGGCGCTCGCGGCGCTGGCTCTCCAGGCCCTTGAGCTCGCGTTCCAGGCGGTGGATGCGGTCGCGCGCACGGCGACGGCCGATCTCGAGCTTGGTCTCACCAGGGCCGCGGCCGCCGATGCCGCCGGTCAGGCGGCTGAGGGCGTCGTCGCGCTGGTTCAGGCGTGGCAACGAATACTTGAGCTGCGCCAGCTCGACCTGCAGCTTGCCGTCCTTGCTCTCGGCGCGCTGGGCAAAGATGTCGAGGATGAGCTGCGTGCGATCGAGCACGCGCAGATCGGTGCGCGCGTCGATCGAGAGCGCCTGCGCGGGAGATAGATCGCAGTCGAAGATCAGCGTCTCGACGTCGAGGTCGATCGCGCGCATGAGCACGTCCTCGAGTTTTCCGGCGCCGAGCACGTACTTGGGATCGAGCGCGTCGCGCAGCTGGATCACGCGATCGACGACCTCGACGCCGGCGGTCTCGGCCAGGCTGGCGAGCTCGTCCAGGCTCGACTTGGCGCGGCTCATGGCACCGGCCCGGCGCTTCTCTCCGACGTGGATCAGGATGGCCTGGCCGTCCTTGGCGCGAACCTCGCGCGTCTTCTGCTGACGCGCGAATTCGTCTTCGAGGGAGCCGATCAGCGTGCCGAAGTCCGGCTGCGCGTGGCCGTAGGGCAGGGGGCCCACGATCTCGTACGGCTGGTTTCGCCCGTTCGCCGCCGGGACGTTGTAGGCCCAGCTCATGCGCAGCGGCTCGCCGTCGGGGCCGAGCAGCACCGCAGCCACGAGATCGAGGCGCAAGCGCGTGAGGTCGACCAGATCGTCGCGCGTGAGGCCTTCGTTGAAGAGATGCGTGTGGACGAGCCTGAGCGCCCGGAAGCGCCCCTGCGCGGCGCGCAGGCGGCCGATGTCGGGCAGCATCAGCCCGGTGGCGTGCCCGACGATGACGTAGTCCACCTCGCCCGAGCGGTGCACCAGCGCGCCGACCTGGCGCCTGGTCTCGCGCGACGCTTCGGCCAGTGAGCGCACGAGCTCCGGCGTTGCGATGCGGTCGAGCGGCACGCGCCGGCGATAGATGCGCTCCAGCGTTCGGAGCGCGCTCGGCGGGAGGCCTGTCGTATTGCCGTAGACTTCGGTCATTCCACGGGGCCCCGCGGCTGGGGCCCGAAATCGAGTCTCATTTTAGCACAAGCTAGCTCACACCCCAGCGACTCTTCGCGTCGTCGATGGCTGCGAGGACGGTTGCCTTCGCCGGACCACCGACGAGCGACCGCCTTTCCACGGCCGCCGAGGGATCCAGCGCGGAGGCGCGCTCGGGGCCCGAAAGCGCCGGATGCGCTGCGGCAAACACGGCCTCGGGCAGCTCGCCCAGGTCGACCCCGCGGGTTTCTGCTTCGCGCACCAGGCCCCCGACCACGTGATGGGCTTCGCGGAAGGGGACCCCGCGGGTGGCCAGAAAGTCGGCGAGATCCGTGGCGCACAGGTGCCCGCCGTCGAGCGCCCCACGCAGCCGCTCGTGGCGGAAGGTGGCCGTGGCGATGGCGCCGGTCAGCGCGCGCAGGCTGACGAGCGCGGCGTCGAAGGCGTCCATGATCGGACGCTTGTCCTCCTGCAGATCGCGGCCGTAGCCGAAGCCGAGGCTCTTTTCCAGCACCAGCAGGCTGGTCACGCTGCCGACCAGGCGCGCCGCCTTGCCGCGCACGAGCTCGGCCACGTCCGGATTCTTCTTCTGCGGCATCATCGACGAGCTGGTCGAGAACTTGTCACTCAGCGCGATGAAGCCGAACTCCTGCGTCGACCAGATCACGATCTCTTCACCGATGCGCGACAGGTGGACGCCCAGAAGCGCGAGCGCGCTCGCGATCTCGATCAAGAAATCGCGGCTGCCGGTGGCGTCGATCGAGTTCTTCATCGCGCGATCGAAGCCGAGCTCGCGAGCCACGCCCTCGCGATCGAGCGGAAAACCGCTGCCTGCCACCGCGCCGGAGCCGAGCGGCGACTCGTTGGCGCGCCCGAGCGCGTCGGCGAGCCGCCCGTGATCGCGCAGCAGCATCTCCTGCCAGGCCATCAGGTGGTGCGACAGCCGGCTGGGTTGCCCGCGCTGCAGGTGAGTGTACGCCGGCATCAGCGCGTCGATCTCGCTCTGGGCGCGGCCGATGATGGCAGCGCCGAGCTCGCGCAGCGCGACCAGGGTCTCTTCGCCGCGCCGACGGCAAAACAGCCTGAGGTCGGTGGCGACCTGATCGTTGCGCGAACGCGCCGTGTGCAGCTTGCCGCCCACGGGACCGACGAGCTCCGTCAGCCGCGCCTCGATGTTCATGTGCACGTCTTCGCGCTCTCGCCGCCACTGGAACTCGCCGCGCTCGATCTCGCCGGCGATGGCGCTGAGGCCGCGCACGAGGACGTCGGCGTCCTCGGCGCTGATCACTTTGGCCCGGGCCAGGCCTCGGGCATGCGCGATGGAACCCTGGATGTCCTCGCGCCACAGCGCCTGGTCGATGTCGACGCTGGTGTTCAGCTCTTCCATCGCCTGGTCGACGGCCTGCGGCAACCTGCCGCCTCGGGCTACGCTCATGTTTGATTCTGTTCTGTTGTACTCGCCGGCGAGAGCGCCTGCAGCTGGGGCACTAACCCGCCCAGGCGCTGCTGCCAATCCTCCCCCGAGCCGCTCCTCGCATGGAGCTCCAGCGCGCCCGCACGAGCACGCTCCGAAGCGCGCAGGGCGAAGGCCAGGAGCTCCGCCGCGAAGGCGTCGAGCCTCTTCAATAGCTCGACCTGCAGGCGTTCGGTGGCCTCGCGCACCGCGCGTCCCGCCTCCGTGGCGGCGCGCTCGCGCAGCTCCACCTCGGTGCGCTCGCGGCTGTAGCGCGCCACGAACGGCGCCAGCACGAGCAGGGCGCCGCCGAGCAGCGCGTTGCTGAACAGCACGGCGATGCCCACGGTGGAGAGCGCGAACACGCCGAAGTCGCGCGGGAAGCTGTCGACCTCGAGCGCGCGCGTCCCGATCTCCGGGATCACGGAGGGACGCAGGGCTGCGGCTTCCGCCTCGCGCACCAGTGCGTCGCCCCGCTCGGCGAGCGCACCGAGCTCACTCTCGATCTCGGCGAGCTCGGCCTCCAGCCAGGTCTGGAAGCTGCGCTCGACGAAGGCGGAAAAGTGTCGCTTCAGATCGTCGACGGAAGCGTCGCGGACGACCAGCGGTAGCTCACGCCCGAGGTCGGCGTTGAGCGTCGCCACGTCGTTCTGGAGCTTCGTCCGCAGGCGTTCGAGCTCGCCGTCCAGCTCGCGCGCCGCGCTCGCCGTTTCGGCCGCGCGCTGGCAGAGCTCGCCGAGCTCCACCGCCTCTGCGTGTCCCGCGATCGAACGGAGCTCCGTCAGTAGAGTCTCGATTTCCGGAAGCGTCGCGCTCATCCGACGACCTTGACCAGAGCTTCGACCTTGTCGTCGACCTCGCGCATGCTGAGCCCGGAGTCCCCGCTGCCGGTGTGCCTGCGGAAGAGCTCACTCTCGCAGAAGATCTTCAGCGCCAGCACACGCTTGGGCAAGAACGGGTGCGTGGCGAAGATCTCGGCGAAACGCCCGATGCTCTCCTGCGCTTCGTCGTGCTGATCGAGGAAGGCGTCCAGGTTGAGCTGGTCGTACAGCTTGTGCGAGCCGAGCGCGAGCTTGGTCAGCGCCCGGAGCGCGGGCTCGACCTCACCGGCGCAGAGCGCGGCGGCGCGGTCACAGGTGATCTCTGCGCGGCGCGACCAGGCCCTGAGCGCGAGCTGAGCCGGAGCGCTCAGGTTCCTGACCAGGATCCCGGCCACGCTGGTCAGGTAGTGGAGCGTGGTCAGGTAGACGACGTGATTGTTGTGGATGTGGCCGCACTCGTGCCCGATCACCGTCAAGAGCTCTTCGTCCGAGTAGTGATCGACCAGGCCCGAGTTGAGCAGGATGAAGGCGTCGTCGTTGGTGCCGTAGGTGGCCGCGTTCAGGTGCGGATTGCTCGTGACGTAGACCGTGGGCGGCGCAATGCCGAGCGTCTCCGCGCAGCGGCGGACGAGAGCGTGCACGCGCGGAAACTGGCGCGGCCCGATCTTCACGGCCTGGCCCAGCAACTGGGCCTTACCGGCGTTCTTGAACATGCGCACGCTGGCCGAGACGACGAGCTCCACGGGCCTGACCTTCTCGAACGCCGCGCGCGTGGCGCGGTCCGAGGCGTAGGCGTAGGCGTGGGGATCGCCGGCTGCGACGGCCAGTGTCTTCTGGCTGCGTTCGCGGACGAAGGCCTGAAAATCGAGGGGCGCTAGCCGAGCCAAGTCAATCGCAGGCTAGCACGGTCAGGGCCGGCTCCAGAGCGCCACCTTCGATCGCCGCGAGGCGCTGTAGAAAGCGGCGAAAGTCTCGCGCGGGAGCCACACCCGGCGGCGTGCGCAGGGCGAAGTCCGTGATGCGTGACGTGGCGAATCGAAGGCAACCGAGCGCCGCTTCTACGGCGAAGCTCGCGAGCTCAGCCGCCTCGAAGCGCCGCAGCGAGGCGTAGCCGACGGCCATGGCACGCACGAGCTCGGGGCGGAACTCGTCGCCATAACACCAGGCCTCGATCGTCACCGCCAGATCGTAGGCCAGCGGACCGTGGAACGCGCTCTCGAAGTCGAGCAACGAAACCAGGCGTCCGTCCGACCAGAGCGTGTTGTCGCGGAACAGATCGCCGTGAACGACGCCGCGCGGCAGGCTCGGATCGCGCTGCGCGTCGTAGCGCTCGTAGAGCTCGCGCACCCGCCTGACGTCGGGCAAGAGCTCGGGCCGCTCTGCAGCGTGCTCGACTTGTTCGAGCCGGGCTAGCATGTCGCTCGGGTTGAAGCGGCCCGACCCCAGCCTGGCGGCGTCGTAGCCCGACAGGTGCATGCGTGCGAGCGCCTCGCCCACCGCGCGGCAGTGCTCTTCGCGCACGCGCCCCTGGCACAGGATCTCGCCGTCGAGCCAGGGAAAGAGGGCGAAGGGTTTGCCCGACCAGACGCTGATTCCGGCGCTGCTCGTGCGCGGCAGCGGCCGAGCTACCGGGACACCCGCTCGCGACAGCCCTTCCAGGAGCGCGAGCTCGCGTTCGGCTCCGGCGCTGCCTTGCTCCTCGTAGAGCCGCGCGAAGTAGCGGCGTCCGTCCGCGTCTTCGACGATGAAGTTCGAGTTGACCGAGCCGGCGACGAGCGCCTCGAGCCGCGTGATTTCTATGCCGTGCTCGCGGCCGAGCTCCTGCGCTGCGGACAGCGGTAGTTCCGTCAAGAGTGCCATTGGTGCGAGGCGACCTTACCTCCGAACCGCCACGCCGCGCAGCAGGGAAGCTTGCGCGCGGCGCGACGTAGCATGGGCTTAGCGGAAAGCTGCCCGTGTTGGTCTCGATCCGAAAGGGTTTCACATGATGCGCTACGCCTGGCTTTGCGGTCTGCTCCTGTCTGCGGTCGCCTGCGGCGGCTCGTCGAACGACGACGATGACGACAATTCCAGCGCCGGCAGCGGCGGCTCGGGGCAGGGCGGCAGCAGCAGCACGTCGAAGGGAGGCACGTCGGGCTCGGGCGAGGGCATTGCCGTTCAAGACCTGCCGCTGGCGCTCGGTGAAGCCGGCTGCGGCAAGATTTTCGAATGCTGCTCGGCCGAGGAGATCATGGCCAATCCCTTCCTGGGCGACGACGCGATGTCTTGCGCGGTCACGGTGGCCGCGTTCACGACCTTGCTCGTCCCGGCGATTCAAGACGCGGTGGCTGGTGGCCGCGCCGAGTACGACGGCGTTGCGCTCGAGGCCTGTGTCGCCGCCATGGAGGCGCAGACCTGCGCGGAGGCGCGTAGCGGCAGCACCGACGTGAGCTCGGCCCCTGGTTGCGTGCCGTTCTTGACCCCGCTGGTGGCGCTGGGCGGCGATTGCGAGGAGTCGTTCGAGTGCATCGACGGCTGGTGCGACGAAACCGCCGGCTCGCTGTGCTCGCCGCTCAAGGAGGACGGCTCCGAGTGCAGCAGCGACGACGAGTGCCAGCGCGACTACTGCGATCCCCTCGACGGCTGCGGCGCAGAACCGGCGAGCACGGGCGACAACCTGTGCGGCGGGTGAGCCTCAGGCCGTCACGCTCGAGGCTCCACCGGTCAGGCTGTCGATCAACAGGAGCAGGGCTTCCGCGTCGGTCGGCTTGACGAGGTGCGCGGCAAAGCCGCCCATCCGGCTGCGTTCCTGATCCTGGATCTGACCGTAGCCCGTGAGCGCAACCAGGATCGGTGCCAACTCACCGAGGCGGAGCCTGAGCTCCTGCCCCAGGGCGTAGCCATCCATCACCGGCAGCCCGATGTCGAGGATCGCCAGCTGCGGACCGAACTCGTCGGCCAACGAGAAGGCTTGCGACACGTCGTTGGCGACGCGCACGTCGTGGCCGGCGTCTGCGAGCAGGTTCGCGATCATCTCGGCGCCGTCCCGATTGTCGTCCACCACCAGGATGCGCCGACTCTGCGCGTGGATCCGCCGCGCCTGGTGGGGCCGCGACGGCGGCGGCCTGGAGCGACCGGAGCTCGTGGGCGGTAGGCGCAGGGTGAATTCGCTGCCGCGTCCGAGGCCTTCGCTGCGCGCGCTGACCACGCCTCCGTGCAGCGCGGTGAGGGTTCGCACCAGCGACAGGCCCAGACCGAGGCCGCCCTGGCTGCGATCGGAGCCGCGCGCGCCCTGCACGAACATCTCGAAGACGTTGGGCAGCAGCGAGGGCTCGATGCCGATGCCGTCGTCGCTCACGCAGAGCACGATCTCGCCGTCTTCGCGGGCGGCGCTGACCTTCACGTGTCCACCCGGCGGCGTGTAGCGGGCGGCGTTGGTGAGCAAGTTGCTCACTACTTGCGTGAGCCGCACCTCGTCGGCGTCGATCATCAGGCCGGCGGCAGGTACGGCCACGACGAGATCATGCTGCAGCTGCTCGAAGAGCGGCCCGGTCGCCTCGATGGCCTTGCCCACCACGCTGGCGAGCTCGAGCGGTCGCCTCGAGAGCGTGACCATGCCGCGCGTCACGCGCGAGACGTCGAGCAGGTCGTCGACCAGTCTCACCAGGTGCTGCGCCTGGCGTTGAATCACCTCGCGTTCGCGCGGTGTGGCGACGTCGCCGCGCAGCTGCATCAGGTGAGCGGCGGTGAGGATCGGCGACAGCGGGTTGCGCAGCTCGTGGGAGAGCAGCGCGAGGAACTCGTCCTTGCGCCGGTCTGCCTCGCGTAGGGCGGACTCCGCCTGCTTGAGGCGCGTGACGTCGACGAAAGCTCCGATCGCCCCGCGCGGGGCTCCGCCGGGATCGTGCAGGGGCACGGCGCTGCCATAGAGGTGCATCGGCTTGCCGTCGTCGAGCTCGACGACCTCTTCTTGATCTCGTACTTCGACGCCGCGAGCGGCTTGCCGCAGCTGGATCGGGGCCCGGCGCACGAGCTCGCGTCCGGCGCGGTTGCCTCGTACCTCGCGACACTCGGGGTCGCGGGCGATGAGCACTGCCGCCGGCACGGCGTCCATCAGCGCCTCGAGCTCGTCGGCGCGTGCCCGGGCGAGCGCTTCGCTGCGCCGCAGCGCCTCTTCGTTGGCGCGGCGCTCGCTCTCGGACGCACGCAGGGCGTCCTCGGCCATGCGCCGCTCGTGCATGTCGAAGGCGGCTGCGACCCAGCGCGTGATGACGCCGCTCTCGTTGCGAACTGGCGTCACACGCGAGAGGTAGTAGCGGTAGGCGCCTGCCGTGTTCTTGATGCGGTACTCGAACTCGCACGGCGACGAGCTTTCGAGCGCCTGCGCGAAGCAGCGCTGGATCTCGTCACGATCGGCGGGATGGACCGCGACCGTCGCTCCCTTGCCGCTGAGCGTCTCTTCTCTGCTGAGACCCGTGAGCTCCACCCAGCGATCGTTGACCCACTCGAGATTCCCCGCGGCGTCACAGGTCCAGATGATCTGGGGCAGCGCGTTGGCGAGCTCCCGGTAGTCGCTTTCTGGTCCCGCCTCGGCGGACGCTGACTCGCGTTGTCGCGCGTGGCTCGCTGCCGGCCTTCCCTGCGCCGGAATCGCACCGAGGTCCTCCTCGTTCATCTTCCTCGCTGAGCACCTGCCAGGGCCGCCCGCCCTTGCGCAGAGTGCTCACGGCGACCCTAAAGCCGTGCATGCCGAGTGACAAGCGGCGCTACGCGCTTATCACTGCGCAAATTCGCCGAAGTGCAAATTAGCTCGCCGCAGCGGGTCCGGTTCCACTCCTGAAATAGTGCCCGCGACGGCGCTCTTCTCACCCCTCGTGCTGGGGTGGCGGTCTGCGACAACGAACGGACCGTTCGGCGGTCGCGTTTTCGGCCCGTGGTCCCGGGTACAAGGCACGGATTCGGCACTGTCCGAACACGCATCCGGTGACCGCCAGAAAAAGAGCTCACGGGGGGAACAAACGTAAGCTCACGGTATTGTTGAGGATCATTGCCTGCCCCAAATGGGCTGAGTTGACTAAGCTCTTGGCATAACCCGATCACCCGGGGGGCCGTGAAAGGAACTGAAGTCATGTCCACCACCTTTTCTCCTTCCTCTAGGATCAACCGCTACCTACATCTGGCTCTCTGGGGCTTCGTGGGCGTGACCGCTGCCGCGGGGTGCGGAGACGACTCCGACGACACGTCCACCGAGAGCGGCGGTTCCGCAGGTACGACCGCGGGCAAGGGCGGCAAGGGCGGCACCAACGGTTCGTCAGGAAGCCCCTCCAGCGGTGGCGACGGGAGCGGCGAAGCCGGTTCTCCCCCGGCCTCTGGGGGCGGTGACACCTCGACCGGCGGAATGCCGAGCTCGAACGCTGGTGCGCCGGCGGCCGCTGGTACCACTGGCGAGGCTGGCGGCGGCCCCGGGCCAACACCTGGACCCACGTGCGGCGCCACGGGCGAGGCTTGCTGCCTCGGCGACGTCTGCAACGACGGCGGCTGCTGTATCGGTAACGCCTGCATCGCGGACGGCGACACTTGTCCCGGCGGAACGGGCGACAACCTCTGTAGCGCCGGCGCGTGCGACGACTGCGGCGGTAACGCGCAGCCGTGTTGTGGCGGCGGCGGTCTCGGCGGCGGTAGCTGCCAGGAGGGCTTCGTATGCGCGGCCAACGGCGGCGGCGGCGCGACCCTCTGTGTGGACTGCGGCGCCGACGGCGATCGCTGCTGCGCCGACTTCCAGTGCACCGAAGGCGTCTGCGTCGACGGCGGCGTCGGGCCAGACACGTGCCAGACGGCGTGCGGTGCACCCGATCAGGAATGCTGCGAGGGCGGCGGTTGTCAGCCGGGCCTCGACTGCGACGGCGGCACCTGCACCGGCACCGTCTGCGGCTTGCCGGGTGAAGCGTGCTGCGGCGGCTTCGGCGGTCCGTGCCTGCTCGAGGGCTACGACTGCATCGAGGACGCCTGCGAGACATGCGGCGGCGCGAACCAGGCCTGCTGTCCCAACGAGTTCGAGTTCAACAACGGTTGCAGTGCGGGTCTAGCGTGCGGCGACGATATGCTGTGCGCCGACGACGGCTGCGGCGCCGAGACGGAGCCCTGCTGCCCGTTCGGACCGAACAACGGCTGCGGTCAGGGCCTCGACTGCAACAACGACGATGTCTGCGAAGTGAACTGAGTCCGCGGTAGCGCCTCACTGAGGACCCGGAGTTCGCTCCGGCGCCGAGAGCGGTTATGCTGAACCGCTCTCGGCGGCTGCCATGTTTTTCCTGTTCCCGTTGGGCCACGAGCAGATGGAGGCCCGGCGCTGGCCTCTGGTCACGCTCGCGATCATCGCCCTGTGCGCCCTGATCCTGGGCTGGACGGTCAGCGTCGAGCATGGGCTCGAGGCGGAAACGCAGCGGCTCAGGGCCGAGGCGGTGCAGCTGGTCACCGAGAATCCCGGGACGGAGCTGCCTGACGGTGTGCGCCGCCTGGTCGGGCCCATGCCCTTCGCGGCCCGCGACGGCGGAGAGCTCGTGCCCCCACCCGCGGCGCTCGTCGAGCTCGGCGAGCGCGCCGACGCGTTGCGCGCGTCCTGGCCGTCATGGCGTTTTGGGTTCAGTCGCAGCAGTGGGTGGTGGACCGTCGTCACGGCGGCCTTTCTCCACGGCGGGTTCCTGCACTTCCTGTCCAACGCCTGGTTCCTGTGGCTGGCGGGCGCCACGATCGAGGATCGCTGGGGACGGGGAGTGTTTGCGGGCTTCTACCTGCTCGCGGCGGTCGTCTCGGCGCTGACTCACACCCTGTTCACGTCGCGGGCGGACATCCCATTGATCGGCGCGTCGGGCGCGGTCGCGGGCGCCATGGGCGCCTTCATGGTGGTGCACGGCAGCGCCAAGATCCGCTTCGCCTACCTGCTCCTCGTCTCGCTCAAGCCGCGGGCGGGCACGTTCGAGGCCAGGGCCTACGTCATGCTGTTGCTCTGGCTGGCCGCCGAGACCTTCTGGGCGGTCCTCGGCGTCGCCGACGGCACGGCTCATTTCGCTCACGTCGGCGGATTCGTGTTCGGGGCCGCCGCGGCCTTCGGTTTCAAGCGCTCGGGTATCGACCGGCGCCTGGACGCGCAGATCGACGCGCAGACGTCGAGCTGGCAGGATCAGCGCGTGCTCGAAGCGAGCAAGCTCGGCGCCGAACGCCGCTACGACGAGGCCTTCGGCTTGCTCGATCGGGCCGCGCGCGACCTGCCCCAGAGCATCGACGTTCAGCTCGAGAGGCTGCGGCTGGCGCAGGAGGTGCGCGACGGCGAGCGCGAGCGCGCTGCCTACCGGCAGTTGATCGAGAACTACCTGCTGCAGAACATGCACGAAGCCGCGCTGTCGCTGCTCAACGAGGTCTGGCACAAGCGGATCGAGCTCGGACGAGCTGGGCGCCTGAGCATCGCCGAGATGCTGGCGCGCGCCGGGCAGCGTAGCGAGGCCAGGCAGCTCTACGAGCGGCTGCTGGAGGAGTCCAGCAACGACGAGATCGCCGTCCGCTCGGCGATTGCCTTCGCCGTACTCGCCCGCGGCGGACGCGAGCTCGACGCCCGTCGCTACCTCGAGCTCGCGCAGAGCTCACCGCATCGCACGCCGGAGCTCTCGCAGCGCATCGAAGCGCAACTCGCCGCGCTCACTCGGACGGCGTGACGCCGCCGTAGACCCAGCGCGAGCGGCCTGGGCCGGCCTCGTCGAAGGCGCCGCTCTGCCACAGCACCACGGCGGTGCCAGCCAGCACGGCAGCGCCGATGACGGCGGCGTTGACCAGCCCGCGTGACGATCGCTCGCGTTCGGGCTGGGGCGGCAGGCTGACGCGCTTGCTCTCGGGCGCGAACCCCATGAAAGGCCCGCAGCGGTCGGCGAAACAATCGGCGAAGCGGAGTCCGCGTGGTGCCGGCGCAGCCAGCACCCAGCGTGCGCAGCGTGTGCCCGGCGCGGCCAGCGCTCGCCCGGACTCGACGCGATAGCCGGCGAAGTCTTCGGCGCTGCACGCAGCGATCGGGGGCAGGGGCAACTCGAGTGCGCTGGCCCCTTCGCCGAGCGTGACCCAGCCGGCGAACGCGAGCCGCCCGGCGCGGACGACGCGAACGTGGTGCTCGCCCGCGGGCAAGCTCAGCGTCCTCCCGGCGATCGCGCTACCGTCGAGCTCGAGTCGGTCGCGGCTATCGAGTCCCTCGACGCTCACGTTCGTCACGACGGGGGGCTGCTCTGGGCTGTTCGTCGCCGGTGCGCCGAACTCCGGGGCGCGTGCTCCCTCCAGCACCAGCGCGCGACGGAGATGCTGGGCAGCGCTCGAGCCGAGCGCGGGGCTCCGCGCAGCGAGCTCGGCGCCGAGCCGATAGCGCTCGGCCAAGAGCCACGCAGACTGCGGCAGCTCCGGGTGAGCGCGCAGCTTCCCCTCGAACTTCACCAGGAGCTCGAGCGCGCGCGTCTCGTCCAAGGATGCGGCTCTCGTGCGCGCAGCCTCGAGCTCCGCTTCGAGCTCGCTGGCGAGCTTCGGGTCGTAGCCGGGATAGCTGGCCTTTTCATGAACGGCCGGCGCCGCCGCCTCGAGCCGGACGTGGCGTGTGTGCTCATAGGCGGAAATCGCCGCCAGTTGCTCCTCATTGGGCGGGCCGAGCAGGGTGAGGACGAGGACGGCTTGGCTCAAGGAGCCCGCCTTGTTATCCTCGAACACTCCGTGCAGATCGACTTCGTCAATCGGGAGCTCACGATCAAGCTCGTTTACTACGGGCCAGCGTTGAGCGGCAAGACCTCGAACCTGCAGGCGCTGCATCGCGTCGCGGATCCGAGCGCCAGCGGCAGGCTGATGACGCTCGAGACCAAGGACGACCGCACGCTGTTCTTCGATCTCCTGCCGCTCACTTTCCGCAGCGAAGGCGGCCTGGCCGTCCGGATCAAGGTCTTCACCGTTCCCGGGCAGGTGATCCACGCCTCCACGCGGCGCCTGGTCGTGCAGGGCGCCGACGGCGTTGCATTCGTTGCCGATTCGCGCGTCAGCGAGACCGAGCACAACGCCGAGTCCTTCATGGATTTGAAGGAGAACCTGAAGCAGCACGGTCTGGTGCTCAAGCAGATGCCGCTGGTGATCCAGTTCAACAAGCGCGACTTGCCCGAGATCCGCAGCGACCAGGACATCGCCGAGCTCGCCGGTCAGGGTCGCGAACCGGTCTACCTGGCGGTGGCGACGCGCGGGCAGGGCGTGGTCGAGTCGTTCTTCGGCCTGCTCCACCTGACCTGGAGCGCGCTCGACGCCGAGCACGACCTGAACCGGAAGTTTGGCTTCGACTCCGACGCGTTCCTGGCCCAGGTGGCCGACAAGCTCGGTGAGAAGCGCGGCATCGCCGAGCTGCTCTCGACCAGCGTCGGTGGTGCGCTCGACGTCCTGCGCCCGGAGGCGGCCCCGGTATGAGCATGTCGCTGACCAGTCTCGACGAGCTCACCATGGGCAAGGGCGCGCGGCTCGACGAGCTCGTCGATCGCCAGGCCCTGGGCGAGCTCTGCAAGAACTTCGTCGATGCCAACGGCGTCGGCGTGCGCGTCTTCGACGCTCAGGGCAGGCTCGTGGCCGAGGCCGGTCGCGAGGGCGCGCTCTACGAATACCTGCGCGGCCTACGCGCGGCGCGCCAGGAGCTCGAACGCGCCACGCAGCTGATCAAGAGCCTCGATCCGGGGCCATCGGGCGAAGCCGAGGCGGAGTGCGCCACCGGCGGCCGCTTCGCCGTCTTTGCCGTGGAGAACGACGGGCGGCGCGTGGGCCGCGTGGTGATAGGTCCCTATTTCACGCCCGAGCACAGCGCGCTGCCCGCTGCGCTCTACCAGGCCGAGCCCAAGATCGACGCCGCGCACGTCACGACGCTGCTCGCCGGCGTCGCGCGCCTGGCGCAGGTCGACGCGCTGCGCTTCGGTCGGTACTTCGTCAAGACGCTCGATCTGATCCTGTTCAGCGGTTACCGCGCGCTGCTCACCAGCAGCATGCACCTCGCCAGCGTGCGCGAGAACTACCGCGACCTCGAGGACAAGAACGCGAAGCTACAGATCGCCTACGATCGGCTCAAGGAGCTCGATCGGCTCAAGAGTAACTTCCTCGCCACCGTCTCGCACGAGCTCCGCACGCCGCTCACGTCGATCATCGGTTACAGCGAAATGCTGGCCGAGGGTATCGCTGGCGACATGACCGACGAGCAGAAGGACTTCGTGCAGACGATCCGCGAAAAGGGCGAGCAGCTCTTGCAGCTGATCAAGGGTCTGCTCGATCTGTCCAAGCTCGAGAGCGGCACCATGAGCATGCGCAAGCAGGCCGTGCAGGTGCCGCCGCTGCTCGACGACGTGATCGCGACCATGACGCCCTCGGCCAAAAAGAAGGGCATCACGCTCGGGCTCGACGTCGATCGCGGCATGAGCGAGCTGCACGGCGACGCCGAGCGGCTGCGCCAGGTGCTGCTCAACCTGGTGGAGAACGCCCTCAAGTTCACGCCCACGGGCGGCTGGGTCGCGATCGGCGGGCGCATGACGACGATGGAGTCCAAGTCGGGCGGCGAGGGCGGCCTCGTTCTGCTCGCCGCGCGGCGCCCCGCGATCGAGCTCACCGTGGCCGACAGCGGCATCGGCATTCCACCCGCCGAGCGCGAGCGGGTGTTCGACGCCTTCTACCAGGTCGATTCGAGCTCGACGCGCGAGCAGGGCGGCACCGGCCTCGGGCTCTCGATCGTCAAGCGTCTGATCGACAGCCACGACGGCACCGTGCGCATCGACGACAACAAGCCGCGCGGCACGATTTTCGTGATCACCATCCCGGTCAAGCGCGCGTCGATCGGCGGCTGAGCCGGCAATGGCGAAAGCTCGCTGGTCCGAGCAGCAGGCCGTCGCGCTGCTCACGCGACTTTTCGGCGGCACGCGCAAGGGGACCCTGGTCGGTATCGGCGACGACGCCGCAATCATTGCTGGATCTGGCTCCTCGCTGGTGCTCACCATCGATGCTTGCGTGGAGCACGTCCATTTCGAACGGCGCTGGCTGGCGCTCGCCGACGTCGGTTGGCGCGCCACGCAGGCAGCCGTCAGCGATCTCGCGGCGATGGGCGCGCGGCCGCTCGCGGCGCTGTCCAACCTGAGTTTGCCAGAGCGTTTTTCGCGCAGCGATCTCGCGGCGCTCGGGCGCGGTCAGGCGGCGGCCGCTCGCTCGCTCGGCTGCCCGATCGTGGGCGGCAATCTGACGCGCGCCAGTGAGCTGTCGATCACGACCGCCGTGATCGGCACCTGCCGCGAGCCGCTGCTGCGTTCCGGGGCGCGTCCGGGTGACGAGCTCTGGTGCGTGGGCGAGCTCGGCCTGGCCGCAGCAGGGCTCAGCTGGCTCCAGAGCGGCAAGCGCGCCGCCGGCGCTGCGCGGCGCTGCGTCAGCGCCTGGCGCCGTCCCGAGGCGTTGCTCGCGGTGGGGCTCAAGCTCGGCAAACGCGCCAGCGCTTGCTGCGACGTCTCCGACGGCCTCGCACGCGACGCGCAGCATTTGGCCGAGTCGAGCGGCGTGCGCATCGTGATCGAGGAGCGCGCGCTCGTCGCCGCGCTCGCGCCCGAGCTCACCGAGACGGCAGAGCGTCTCGGTCGCCCCGCGCTCGGCTTTGCGCTCGGCGGCGGTGAAGACTACGCCCTGCTCTGCACCGGCCCCGCCGAGCGCCGCCCTCGCGGTGCACGACGGCTCGGGCGCGTCGTCCGCGGTCGCGGCGTCGTGCTCGAAGAGCCGTCTGGTCGCCTCGTGACGGCGCGAGGCGGCTTCGATCACCTGAGCTAGAGCGCGGACTCTGCGCTCACTTGCAGCTCGGCAAACCGGCCATTCGCAGCGCCAGGTTCACGCCCTGAACCTGACCCGCCCCGGCGGCCATCTTGCACGTCGCCGCGAAGTTCTTCATGTGCGTCTTGTTGGGCTCGGGCGCGCTCTCGGCGTTCTGCTCGAGCGCCTTGCAGCAGGCCATCAGACCAGCCGGGCTACCGCCGGTTCTCTTGCTGGCGTCAGCGTCCTCCGCAGCATCAGCGACACCAGCATCCTCCGGCTGCACCTCGACCACCGGCTGCGGTGTCTGGGCAACCGACGGCGGCGCCGCTGCGGGCAGGGGAGGCGGAGGCTCGTCCTTGTCGCAACCGAGGTAACCCACGCCAGCGAGCGCGATGAGCAGACCAACAGCGATGGGCTTGAGCGTCTGTGAGGCCGCCATGCCTTGCGACATACGCGGCCTCCCCGGCCAAACCTTCCCGGAAATCCCGCTCAGGGCGCGCCGGGTGCCCCAGGAGCGCCAGGTGCCCCAGGTGCGGCGCCAGCCGGCGGGGGATTGAGCAGCCTCTGACCGCGCCGCGCCTGACGTGAATCGGGCGCCTTGGCGACGAGTCCACCGATGAGCTTTTCTGCGGTCGCGCGATCACCCTTCTTCAGGTGCGCTTCGGCCCGCAGCAAGGTCACGTCATCGGCCAGCTTGCCGTCGGGGAACTGCTTGTCGTAGTTCGCGAGCTCCTTCAGGGCATCGTCGGGCTTGCCCTGGGAGATCGCGCGACGCGCACCCTGGATCGCTTGCATCTCGGCCAGCTGCTTCGGAGCGAGCACGCTCGATGCGAGCAGGGGCTGGCGAACGCTGGGCACGACGCGCGCGCTCGACGCCGCCCTGGCAGCTGCATGCCCTTCGGTGTGCTCGCTGGGCGGGGCCTTGGGCCCGAACAGGGCGTACCCAGCCGCTACGAACAACGCCGCCAGCACGGCGGTCTCGATGACCAACGAGCTCTTGCCATCGCCCTCGCCGTGGGGCTCGTGGGCGTCTTGCGCGTGTGCCACGTT
>DATLIL010000032.1:0-3840 GCA_035539475.1 Polyangiaceae bacterium | reverse complement strand
TGCCGAGGGCGCCGCGAAGCTCAGCGGCGTCGTGCGCGTACCAGGTAGCCCAGCGCGGGTCGTACTCGCTGATCTCGATGGGTTCGTCGACGCCGACCGGCACGTTTCTGCTCCTACCGTGCGGTGGGGCGAGCCGAACCTGCTGTCGCCGCAAGGTGGCGACGGATTTCGTCCAGGCGCCGGATGACGTGCACGCGCTCGCTGTTCCAGCGGTCGTGTTCACAGAAGGCGAAGACGGTCATACCGGCGGCGATGCCGGCTTCGACGCCGGGAATGGCGTCCTCGACGACGGCACAGCGCGACGGCTGAACACCGAGCGCTCGGGCGGCGTGGAGAAAGATCTCGGGATCCGGCTTCCACGTATCGAGCTCGTAGGCGCTGAAGACCTTGCCCGAGACGTACTGCAAGAGGCCCGTCGTCTCGAGGCTGAGCAGCGTCTGCTCCAGGGGCCCGTTGGATGCGACGGCGATCGGGAGCTGAAGGTCGCGCAGCAGATCGGCGGCTCCCTCGATCGGGCGCAGACGCTGGCGCACGGCTTGACTGCGACGGCGGCGAAATTCCGGGACGAAATCGGCCGGAAGCTGGTGGCCCAGGAAGTTCTCGAAATCCGCGATGATCTTCGCCAGCCGACCGGCGCCGAAGCGCGCGGCGACGTCGCGGGCCGAGAGCGTCACCCCGAGCTCGGCCAGATACTCGACCAGGACTTCGGTCGCGATGGGCAGGCTGTCGACGAGCGTCCCGTCGCAGTCAAAGATGATGGCCTCGATCGTCATGGCAGAACGACCAGCGTACACCAGCTGGGCCCGCTCGTCGGGGGCTTCCGCCGCGGCGCCTTGGCGCTAGATTGGGGCGCATGGCGATCAAAGGGAGCTGTTTGTGTGGTGGCGTCGCGTTCGAGATGAGCGGCACGCCGACGCGGGTCAACGTTTGCCACTGCTCGCGCTGCCGCAAGGCGCGCGGGGTCGGGAGCGCCGTCAACCTGCTCGTTGCGCTCGACGGGCTGCGCTACCTGCGCGGCGAAGAGCTCTTGACCATGTACAAGGTGCCGGAGGCGAAGTTCTTCGCCCACGTCTTCTGCAAGGTGTGCGGCGCGAGTATGCCGCGGCTGGACGAGTCGCGCGGTATCGCGATCGTGCCGATGGGCAGTTTCGACGACGACCCCGGCATCAGGCCGGAGCGGCGCATCTTCACCGACTCCAAGGCGCCCTGGGACGAGATCACCGACGAGCTGCCGCGCTTTCCGGATCGCCCGCCGACGATCTAGGGCTACGGCGCGTGGCAGTAAGCTTCTAGCTTCTGCGCGCTCATCTTGTCCTTGCGCGAGAGGCGATCGAGCTCCTTGCGGGGAGCGTCAATGCGCGCGCCGGCCTTGAGCGCCTCCGAGGTGTCGCGGCTGCTCTTGGCCGCCGAGCGCAGGATCTCGACGTGGTCAGCGACCTGGGCCGACGCGGCGCCCTTGGCCGCGGGCAGCGCCGAGACCTCGTCGGCGAGCCTGGTGTAGCTCTTGGCGAGCTTGGCGAACGTCTCGGGCGTCTCCTTGCCCTTGGAGGTCGCCTCGATCTCGTCCATGTGCCCGTTGAGCGTCTGCGCCAGCCCGCGGCACTCGGAGATGCGCTCGAACCTGGCGCAGCTCGCGGCGCAGGCGAGGAGGAGGCACGCGACCAACGGGGAGCGGAGCTTCATCGAAGAGGCCCGTATACCACCGCCGCCGGGTTAGACGAACTTGCTGCGTAGCCACCAGCCAAACTGACGGCGTCGCTCGTAGCTCGGCAGCGCCGCCCAGGTCTGGACGGCCTCTTTGCGTAGCTCCTCGAGCGCCTGCTGATCGCCGCTGCGGCGCTTGAGCTGCGCCAGGCGCACGAGCCCTTCCATGCTGGAGGAGTTGGCGCCGGTGTAACGTTCGAGCGCGTCCTCGGCTTCGTCCCAGCGCTGGAGGTCGAGCAGCGCCAGCGCCGCCACGCGATAAGGCTCGCCGAAGCGCACGCGCGGATCGAGCTCGACCGCGCGGACCAGCGGCTCGAGCGCGCCGGCGGCGTCACCGGAACGGTACCGAGCGACACCCGTGAGGTAGAGCAGCTCAGCGTCGTTCGGGCTGCGCTGCAGCGCCTCTTCCAGCAGGCGCAGCGCCGCGCGCGGGCGAAGCCGGTCCAGGTAGATGACGGCGAGATCGCGCCGCGCCGTCAGGTTGGCGGGGTTGGCGCTGATCTGACCGCGCAGGCTGCCGATGCGGCCAGCCGTGCGCAGCAGCACGAACGGGTCGGGGATGAAGCGCCGCAGGACGAAGAAGACCAGCGCCCCGACGGCGAGGTACGGGTAGCGCATGGCATACGCCAGCGCGATCCACACGAAATAGTAAGCCAGGTAACCCACGACGAGCCGCTCCCGATCGAGGGCAGGAGCTTCTCACCGCGGGCTGCGGCTGTCGAGCCGGGGCTCAGCAGCCCTGGTCGGGACCAGGATCGATGCCGAGCTGCTCGCAGAAGTAGACGTAGGCATTGATGCGATTCTGGACCGCATCGGGCCTCAGGCCGTCGCACTCGAGCGGGCCGTTCACGGTACGGATCGTGGCGCCGAAGCCCTCGCCCGTGACGATCTGCGTGTGTGCCGATTTGAGCGGCTGGCGCGTCATCCAGAACCAGAGCGCAGCGTTGAACGCGTTGGCGGAGCTCGAGGTGACCATTCCCGGCGAGCTCAGGAACGGCAGACCCAGCGCCTTGCCGGCCGAGCCGTAGTTGTAGTTCCAGGTGAGCTGCATCGGTCCGCGGCCGTGATAGCCCTGGCCGCCGGCACACGGGAAATCGGCGCGCGCCTCGTCGCAGTAGTCCTTGCTCGGCCCGTCGATCTCGTCGGTGTGAACGAGGCCGCCGAGCGGGCCAGTCTGGTTCCCGGTCTCCTGCACGAAGTGACCGAAGAGCGCGGCGACGTCGCGCTTCTTGGCGGCGTCGTCACCCTCGTTGCAGAAGCTCGGCCATTGCTTGGCGGCCTCGACGAAGCCGGCATAGGTGTAGAGACCGTTGCGGCTCGGGAAGAAGGCGTTGAACATCTGCTCGGTGATCAGATCGCCGCAGTTGCCGACGGTGCCGGTCATGAACTCCACGTCGTCGACCCAGAAGTCGTAGCCTGCGGTGTTGAGGAACGGCGCGAAGTTGATGGCCAGGATGCTCTGCTCCTTGGCGTAGCCGGCCGGCGCGGGGAGGCCCCAGCCCTTCTGCGTCAACTGGGCCCAGGTCAGCTCCTTCTTGGTCCAGGCGTCCGTGAGCAGGATGTCGGAGCCGAAGTGGTCATAGCAGCCGGCGTCGCCCGTCGGGCACTCGCCGCCCGCGCTCGCATCGGTGGTCGGCGGTGTCGAGATCGAGAAGCGGATGGTGTCGTTGCCCGAGGCGGGGTTGCCCTTGATCCAGAAGCTGATGCCGGTGTACGCGGCAGCGTCGTAGCAAAGGCCGAGGGGGACACCGAGCGTGGCCCAGTCGGTGGTGACTCCGGTGGGGCCGCCGGTGAAGTGCAGCGCCGTGGTCGTGCCTGGCGCGCCCGCCGTCGTCGCCTCGTAAGCGATCGTGCCGAGCGGCGTGCCGCTGGCGAGCGCGTTCGCCTGAAACCACTCGCCGTTGCGGTTGTCGATCTCGTTGATGAACGGGTCGCCGTCCTCGAACGTGTCGATCGAGCGGTTGATGCCGTCGGCGTGGGTCACGCACTCGCAGCGTGACGCGACCGGCACGCACGCCGGTGCGTCCCCGCCGCCGCCGCCGCTCGAGATGCCAGCAGAACCCGCGGAGATGATGTCGCCGCCCTGGCCCAGGCCAGCGGCGGCGCTGTGGCCAGCGGCGGCGCTGTGGCCAGCGG
>DATLIL010000031.1:0-2532 GCA_035539475.1 Polyangiaceae bacterium | reverse complement strand
CGCATGCTCGGGTGGCCACGGGTAAGGCCCGTACCAGTCCGCGGTCCACTCCCAGACATTGCCGCTGATGTCGAACAGTCCGAACGCGCCCGCCGCATAGCTCTTCACGGCGCAAGTCCCGTTGTGCTTCCAGCAGGTGTGTCCATCGGGCTGCTCGTCGCCCCACGGGTACTTCTGGTAGCGCTCTCCGGCGCGCGCCACGTACTCGAACTCGACCTCCGTCAGCAGGCGCCTGTCGTGCGCCTTGCAGTAAGCGTCCGCCTGCGTCCACGTCACGCAGTTGATCGGGTGCTCGCTCTTCTTGGCGCGCGCTCCCGTGCAGTGAACCGACTTGTCGCCCGCCACGCTGCACGCGCCGCGAGTGACGCACTCCTGGTAGGCGCCGGCAGTGACCTCCGTGACGTCGACGCAGAAGCTCGCGAGCTCGGTGCGGTAGCGCGGGCTCTCGTCGTCGCTGAACCGCTCTTTGGGCTCGGCGCCCACCCAGAACGAGCCGCCTGGCACGTACGCCATGCCGTCGGGGCAGCGGGGCGCTGGCGCTGCCGGCGGCGGCGCCGATACGGCCGGTGGCGCGCTCGTGACGGACGCGGCGCTCGTGCTGCTTACGGGACTCGCAACGGGCTTCGGCCGGTCGGTAGACTCCTGCCGCTGCTCGCAACCCACCGCGAAGACGAGTACAAGCAAGCAGACGAGGCGGCACGCGTTCATGCGGTTACGAAGCGATTCCGAAGGACGGCAGAGTGACGCGTTTGCCGCCGCAGCGCCACACAGTTGTTTGTCCCGTCGCGCGCTCCTCGCCTCGTGCGCCGCGCTCGCTGCCGGTTGTCAGGACCCACTGCCGAAGGACCGCGAGATCGTGCCGCTCTGGTTCACCTACGGCGGCAAGAACCGCGAAGTGCTCGAGCAGTTGGTTCGGCGTTACAACGAACGCCAGAGCCGGGATCACGTCCATCCGGTCTTTCAGGGCGACTACTTCGAGGGGCTGGCCAAGCTGCGCACGGCCCTGGCCGCGAAAGCGGCGCCGGCCTTGAGCCACGTGGTTGGCGAGGTGATCCCCTACCTCGCCGAAGCGGGTGTGCTCGAGCGCTTCGAGCCTGCGGAGTTTCCCCAGCTCGGCGACGTCGTGCCCGAGCTCGCTCAGGCCGGAGCCTTCTACGGCGGCGGAGAGCGACCGCTCGTCGCCCTACCCTTCAATCGCTCGACGCCGATCGCTTACCTGAACGGTGAGATCTTCGCGCGGGCTCAGCTGCGAGCGCCCGAGAACTGGCAGGAGCTCCGCGAGACTGCGCGAGCGCTGACCATGCGCGAGGGCGGAGCGATCACGCGCTTCGGCTTCGCCTGTCCCATCGATTGGTGGTTCTGGGCTGCGCTCGTCGGGCAGGCGGGCGGCGACGTGATCGAGCCAGACGGTCGCGTGACCCTCGGCGGCGACGCGGGCGTCCAGGCACTCGAGCTCTGGCGCACGCTGGTCCTTCGCGACGGCACCATGAAGCCGCCACCGGGACGCGACTACAACGCCTGGCAGCAGGCCAACCAGGACTTTCTGGCCGGGCGCGTGGCCATGCTCTGGACGTCGACGGCGTTCCTTCGCTACCTGGAAGACAACGCGCGCTTTCCGGTCATCGCGGCGAGGCTGCCGGCCGCCAGGCGCCGCGCGGTGCCCACGGGCGGCACCTTCTGGATCATGCCCAAGGACGCTCCCGAGCCCGCGAAGGCCGGTGCACGGCGCTTCTTGCGCTTTCTGTTCGAGCCGCGCCAGGTCGAGGACTGGTCGACCAAGACCGGCTACCTGCCGCTCACTCGCAGCGCGATCGGCGAGCTCGAGCGCAGCGGCTACTACGACAAGCACCCCAACGACCGTGTCGCGCTCTCGCAGCTGCCTGACGCCCGACCATGGCCCTGGTCGAGCGAGCTCTTCCGTGTGCAGCGCGAGATCGTGCAGCCACGGCTCGAGCTCGCCGTACTCGCCGACAAACCAGCAAGGCAGGTGCTCGACGAGGCGCGCGCGCTGGCCGCCCGGAGCGCGGGATGAAGCCGTCCCATCGCCTCGCCCCCTATCTCCTGCTCGCGCCGACCCTCGTGCTGCTCGCGGCCTTCTACTTCTATCCGCTGCTCGTGGCGGCAAAAAATAGCTTCTATTCCTGGGATCTGCTGACGCCGCCGCGCTACGTCGGCCTCGAGAACTATCGCGCGCTGCTGGCCTCCGGCGAGCTCGCCGACGCCGTCGCCGTCACGCTCGTCTTCAGCGTCATCGTGGTCGTCGGAGCGACGGCTTGCGGGCTCGCGCTCGCGCTCGCGCTCGATCGCCCCGGAAGGTTCGCGGCGCTGGTCCGCGCCTCGGTGTTCAGCGCCTACGTCGTCTCCTGGGTCAGCGTTGGTCTGCTCTGGCTCTGGCTGCTCGACGCCGACGCCGGCGCGTTGAACCACGCGCTGCGAGCGCTCGGGCTGCCTGGACCGAAGTGGCTCGGCGATCCGGACGTGGCCCCGTACGCCATCGCGGGGGTCACGATCTGGAAAATCGCGGGCTACTCC
>DATLIL010000030.1:0-1669 GCA_035539475.1 Polyangiaceae bacterium | reverse complement strand
CCTCCACGGGGGGAAGCAGCGGGAGCGGGGGAACGCCGCCGAGCGGCTGGCCGCCGAACGCCGTCGCCGCCGTCACTCTCACCTACGACGACGGTCTCGACACGCACCTCCACAACGTGGGACCCGTGCTCGACGCGGCCGGCCTGAAGGGCACCTTCTTCCTCTCGAACTTCGAGGGCGTGAACCACGACTGGGCGCTGCCGGATCCCATCTTGCCGCTGTCAGAGCGCCATCTGGCCTGGGTGGCGATGGGCACGAACGGGCACGAGCTCGCGAGCCACACCGTGAACCATCCGTGCAACTCGGACGGGAAGGCTCCGAACTACCACCTCACCGACTACGACATGGAACGCATGGCGACCGAGCTCGACGACAGCATCGCTCGGCTGACGGCGCTGAGCGGTACGGCGCCGTTCACTTTCGCCTACCCCTGCTCGAGCGACAATGTTGGTTTGGGCGCGGCGGGTGAAGACTATTCGCCGCTCGTCGCCGAGCGCTTCTTTGCCGCTCGCGTCTCCATGGGCGGCATCAACGATCCGGCCACCGTCGATCTGCTGCACGTCGCCAACGTCGACACGGGTGACCGAACGGGCGCCGAGCTGCGCGCCGAAGTCGACCAGGCCATCGCAGAGGGCGGCTGGCTCGTGTTCCTGTTCCACGGCGTGGGTGTCGAGACGCTCAGCTGCCCAGCGAACCTCACGTACGACCCCGACAGCTGCATGATCAACTACCTGGTCACCGCGCAAGACGCCCACGACTCGCTCGTTGCCTATCTCGCCGAGAAGCAGGACCAGGTCTGGAGCGCGACGTTCAAGCAGGTCGCCACGGCCATCGCCGCGACACGTTAGGTCAGCTCGACCAGGACCGGCGCGTGATCGGAGGGTTTCGGAGCCGAGCGCGGCTCGCGATCGATCCAAGCCGCCTGGCAACGCTGGGCCAGCGGCCCTGACAGCAGCACGTAGTCGATGCGAAGGCCGCGGTTCATGCGCACGGACCCGGCCCGATAGTCCCACCAGCTGTACTCGCCGGCCCGCTCGTGGAAGCGGCGAAAGACGTCGACCAGACCGAAGTCGATCACCCGCTCGAGCGCGCGGCGCTCATCGGGGTGAAAGAGTAGCTGGCCTGCCAGGAGCGCCGGATCGTAGACGTCGCGCGCTTCTCTCGCGACGTTGAAGTCACCGCAGACGAGCACGTTCTCTTCCGGCGTGTGCTGCGTGTCGAGCAGCAGGCGCAGGCGCTCGAACCAGCGCAGCTTGTCCTGGAAGGAAGGCAGGTTCACGCCCTTGCCGTTCGGCACGTAGACGTTGATCACGCGCACGCCCGCGATGTCTGCTGCAATCAAGCGACGCTCGCGCGTGGGGTCGGCGCCCGGCAAGTCGACGCAGACGTTGTCGAGCGGCAGCCGCGAGGCGATGGCCACGCCGTTGTAACCGGGCTGTCCAACCGTCGCCAGGCTGTAACCCAGGCGAGTAAACTCCTCGCGCGGGAAGTCGTCGTCGACGACCTTGGTCTCCTGCAGGCAGAGCACGTCGGGCTGCACCGCCGCGAGCCAGCCGGCAACGTTCTCGAGGCGGGCCCGGATGCTGTTGACGTTCCAGCTGGCGAGCTTCAAGCGCCGCCCGATAGCCGCGCGAGCCCAGGCCGGCAACCCGAACACGGAGCCCATTGA
>DATLIL010000029.1:0-8300 GCA_035539475.1 Polyangiaceae bacterium | reverse complement strand
CGGTGTCGTCCAAAGCGGGCGCGTTTCCGAAGAGCGCATCATCAAGCAACGCACGCACGTAACGATCGGTCCGAGCGAGAAGAACATGTTCGTGGTGCCGGGCGGCAAGCTGCCGTCGTCGCTGCGATTGTTCGAGCTCGTCGGTGACACCTACCAGCTGAACTTCCTCGACGGCATGAGCGGGCGCGTGGCGCTCTCGACCGGCGTCGCGGATCTGAATCAGCTCAAGGGTCAGGCGCGCAAGACGGAGCAGGGGACCTACCAGATCGGTCTGAGCGAGGAATCGCGCGGCAAGGTGGTGATCGGCGAGGTCACCTTCCTGTTCCAGTTCGTGGCGCCGCCGCCCGTGCAACCCAAGCCGCAGCTGCCGGTGGCGGTGCTGCGCGGCACGAGCTCGATCGACTGGAACACCACGATCATCGCCGCGTTCTCGTTCTTGCTGCATTTCCTCGCCCTCGGCGCGATCTACTCCGACTGGCTCGATCCCGTCGTCGACGACGAGGTCAGCGTGGCGGGGCTGATCGACTCGATCAAGGCGCTGCCTCCGCCGCCGCCGGTCGAAGAGGTTCCGCCGGAAGAGACCGCCGAGAAGGCGGAAGCGAAGGAGCAGACCAAGACGCCGACGCCGTCGGCGCCCAAGACTTCCGCGCCGGGCGCCAAGATGACGGCGCGCGAGTCGGCTGCGCTGCAGCGCGATCTGCAGCAGCTCGAGATGGCCGTGATCGGCAACCTGTCCAGCACCGGTCCCGCCACGGCCGGCGTCCTGCGCGGAGGTGACGTCGGCTTCAGCGCACTCGACGCGGCCGCGATGAGCGCGGCGGGCGTGGGCATCGGCACCGGCGATCTCCGGCTCGGCGGCGGGGGAGGAGCGATCCGACCGGGAGCCGTCGGCGGTGATCTGACGCAGATCGGTTCGACCGGTCGCGGCACCGGAACGGAGGGGACTGGCACGGCGGTCAAGGTCGCGGGCCCGAAAGGCAACGCCAACGTGGCGGCCCCCAGCGTCGCCGGCGGTAACATCACCAACGCCTCGCGCGTGGTAGCCGGCATGCGCGCAGGCTTTCGCAACTGTTACAACCGCGGGCTGCAGGAGAACCCCGATTCTCAGGGCAGCATCAGGCTGTCGATCACCGTGGGTGCGAACGGCGAGGTCCTGAACGTATCGGCCACTCCCTCGGGCAACCTGCCGGCGAGCGTGATCGCCTGCGTCCAGGGGCGGGCTCGAGCTGCGTCATTCGACCCGCCGGAAGGCGGCAGCGCCGTCGTCGTCGTCCCGGTGACTCTCGTCAAACAGTGAAGGCGACACAACTTGAATAGCGGCGCAGCGCGGGGCACCAAACGAGGGACCGTCCAGATCCCTTTTGCCGCACCGCGTTGACACAGATGAGGCCGCTTTCTATGCTAATCAAGCTTTCTAGCCTCGCTCGAGAGGGCCTTGTCGCATGAATTTCGGCGCGAAATTGCGAGCTCTGGCCGCCACGCTGGTGATGTCGGGCCTGAGCGTCGCCGTCGCGCAGCCTGGCGCACCCGGTCCCGCGGCTGACCCTGCCGGCGACGAGGAGACGCCCCCGCCGGCCGAGATGGTGAAGCGAGTCCAGGAATACCTGCCCGAGATGGAGCGCAATCAGGAGAGCGTCCGGGTTCAGGCGGAAAAGGCCCGCGAATCGAAGGACGTGGTCAAGACCCTGTGCTTGAACGACAAGCTCGGTCAGATCGACCTGGCCATTCGCACGGCCGCCGATCGTGCCACCGAGCTCGAAGCCGCGCTCAAACAGAACGACCTCGAGCGCGCGCAGCATCAATACACGGTCGCGCGCGTGCTCCGTGAGCGCGTGACCGCGCTGGTCTTCGAAGCCCAGCAATGCATCGGTGAGGAGACCGGCTTCGTCGGCGACTCCGACGTCACCCTCGAGATCGATCCCAACATTGCCGAGACCGATCCTTCGGTATTCCCCGAAGAGCCCATGGTGAGCGCTCCGCCCACTCTCAGCAGTCCAACGCTGTAGTCAAACGCGGTGGCAGGGAAATCGCTGAAACTCGGCCTGATCGCTAGTGCGGTGAGCGCCGTGGCGTCGATCGCGGGCAGCGTGAGCGCGCAGGAGCAGCCGTGGTTGCAGGATCGCCGGCTGGGCGAGGGCATGGGCATCAGGGCCGGCGACTTCGAGCTTCATCCCGGGATCGCGGCCGAAGCCGGCTACGACTCGAACTACTTTCTGCGCTCGGGTGATGGGCCCGAGGAGGCCGTGGTCAGCGTGCTCCGCTTTCGCGTCACGCCCTCGGTCAGCCTGAGCACGCTGGGACCGCAGCGGCGCTCGGCCGTGGCGGCTGGCGCGGCGCCGATGCTCACGCTGCGCTCCGGGCTCTGGCTTTCGTACAACGAGCTCGTCGCTCTCGATTCCAACTACTCCGACCTGGTCTCCCAGCAGCGCCACTTCGACCTCGGCGTCGGGTTGCAGGCCGACATCGCTCCGCAGTCGCGCATCGGCGGCGACGTCTACGGCGACTACGTGCGCACCGCCGAGCCGTCCAATCAGATCGTCACCGACGTCACCTTCGATCGCGGGTCGCTGCGCGGCGGCGCGGGAGTCACCTATCGACCGGGCGGCGGGCTGTTCGAGTGGCGTCTCGGCTACGAGCTTCGCGTCAACTACTTCGAGGACGTCGCCTATCAGATCTACGACAACTACCTGAGCAGCGTGCTCACGCGTGGTCGCTGGCGCTTCTTGCCGCGCACCGCCATCCTCTACGACGCGCAGTACAGCTGGCTGCGCTACACGAACCAGCAATCGCCCGAGAACGACGGCGAGTACATGCAGGCGCGCATGGGCCTGAACGGCCTCATCACCAATCGCTTCGCCTTCATGACGCTGCTCGGCTGGACCTCGAGCTACTTCGTCGACCGCGGCAACCACATCGCACAGAACTACGACGGCATGGTGGGGCAGGGCGAGCTCAAGTGGTTCTTGCTGCCCGCTCCGACCGGTGATTCCGCCAGCGTCGGTCTGTCGGCGATCGCACTGGGTTACACGCGCAACTTCTCGCCGAGCTACCTGGGCTCGTTCTACATCCGCGATCGCGGCTACGGCAACTTCAACTACTTCGTGGGCGGCGTGATCCTGATCACCGGCGAGCTCGGCATCGGGCGCTACAACTACCCGGCCTCGCAGTTCGAGACCACCCCCGGCTCGAACGACTACGGCGACAACTCGGCCTTCGCCGAGACCCGTGTCGACACCAGGCTGTACGGCGAGTACCGCTTCAGCGATACGCTCGCAGCCAACGCGACCCTGCTCTACGACCAGCGCATCTCTGGCGCCGACATCGGTGTTACCGATACGGACCCGAACGACAACCTCGAGGGCACGGAAGACATCAACTACTCGCGCTGGCAGCTCTGGTTCGGGGCGCGCTGGTTCATGTGAACGGTGATTGTGCTAGATCCGAGCCCACGCATGGTTTCGCGCAGACGGGTCTCGCTGCTGCTCCTCTGGTTGCCGCTCGCCTGTTCCTCCGGCGGGCAGCAGTCGCGCGCGGCACTGCCGCCGCCTTCGGAGCGCACCGTGGTCGGGCCGGGCGACGTCTTCACGATGGAGATCGTGGGCGAGAAGGATCTGCCGAGCGAGTACCAGATCGCCTCTGACGGCACCGTCGATCTGCCGTACCTGCACACGGTCGAGCTCGCCGGGATGGAGCCGCAAGAGATCTCGCGCCTCGTGCGCAAGCGCCTGATCGAGCAGGACATCCTGCGCGACCCCACGGTGATCGTTCAGGTCAAGGAGTACAACAGCCGCCGCGTCACGCTGCTCGGACAGGTGGCCAAGCCGGGCAGCTTCGCGCTGACTCCTGGGCTCACTCTGGTCCAGGCCATCTCGCTGGCGGGAGGTCTGACGTCCATTGCCAAGAGCGACTACGTGCGCCTTACACGCACGACCAACGGCAAGACCGTGACGGTCGTGCTCGACGTCGGGGCGATCACCGACGGCGATGCGGACGACGTGCCGCTGCAGGCCGGCGATCGCATCTTCGTCGAAGAGCGCCTCTTCTAGAGCGCACGCAGCGTCGCGAGAGCGCGCTCGAAATCGGCGGGGAGGGGGGACTCGAAGCGTAGCTCCTGTCCGCTGGTCGGGTGGACGAAGCCGAGCACGGCGGCGTGCAGCGCCTGACGACCGAGCACGGCGGCGACGGCGGCGATGTCCGGATCTCGGGGCACACGTCCGTAGAGCGCGTCGGCGAGCAGCGGTGTCTTGCGCTGTTCGCTCAGGTGGACGCGGATCTGGTGCGTCCGCCCGGTCTAGAGCCGGCATTCGACGTAGGCGGCACGGCCGCCGGCGAGCGTTTCGCGCACCAGCACGTGGGTGACGGCGTGTTTGCCGTCGTCGACGAGCGAGGTGAAGCGCAGGCGCGAGCGCGGGTGGCGCCCGTAGTGGGTTCGAATCGCGCCTGCCGCCGGCACGCCGACGGTCAGCGCGAGGTAGAGCCGTTCGACGCTGTGCGCGGCGAGCTGGGCCTTCAGGTGCTCGCGTGAACGCTCCGTCTTGGCGACGACGAGCACGCCGCTCGTGTCCTTGTCGATGCGATGCACGACGCCGGGGCGGAGCGAGCCGGCCGGATCCAGAGGGTCGGCGGCGGCGCGCTCGAAGCCCGGTCGCGCGAGCAGACCATTGACCAGGGTGCCGCTGGCGTGTCCGCGCGCCGGGTGCACCACGAGCCCGGCTGGCTTGTCGACGACGATGAGCTCTTCGTCGTCGTAGAGCACACCGAACTGGACGCCGGCGTCGGGCGTGGCGTCGCTCGCAGGAGGTGGCCCCGGCTCGACCTCGATCACGGCGCCGGGCCCCACGCTGTCCTTGGCGCGGCAGGGCTTGCCGCTCAGGCGGACGCGGTCTTCGTCGATCCAGCGTTGAATCGTGCTGCGCGACGTGCCCGGCAGCAGCCGGGTCAGCACTTTGTCGAGTCGGTCAGGCGGTTGCCCGGGGCCGAGCTCGAACTTCACCAGATGCGGCTTTTGTTGTGGCCCTTGGACTTGACCAGGATGTCGACCAGGGCTCGGTCGTAGAAGTTGCGGTGGTAGAGGTCGGGTGAAACGCGGCTCTTGAACAGTGCGCGTCCTTCCTCGATCTCTTCCGACAGCTCGTCGAAGAGGTTGTCGTTCTCGATCCCGCGGATGATCTTTTCCTCGTTGTAGAGCGAAAGATCGCTGGCAATCGCGCGAGCCAGACGACGAGCGGCCTCTTCAGTTTCGATGAGCGGCATCCGTTTCTCCGACGACCGAAAGAGTATCGCAGGACGCTCGAAGCGTTGTCAAAAAGCCCGGTTCATGAAGTGGCGGGCGATTTCGGCCCGACAGCCAACCCGGCGAGCGCGGCGACCGCTCCGAAGACGACGACTCCGTAGCGACCGGCGCCGAAGAAGGCGGCATGAACGATCGCGGTGGTCGCGACCACCGCGCCGGCTGCGAGCGCAGCAGGCTGGCGCCAGAGGCTCCTCCCGAGCAGGGCCGTCGAGGCGCACAGTCCGAGGTACGACATCCACGCCAGGGGCAGGAAAAGGCAGGCCGAGCCAGCCAGCGCCAGCCAGCGCCGCGGCCGGACGCGCGGACCGGGCAGGCGCGCCAGGGCGACGAGCGCCAGCAGAGTGACGATGCGCTGGTACACCGTCTCGACCGAGCCGAGCAGCGTCTTCTGCCTGTCGCTGAAGGCCTGCGCGCTGGCAGCGTGCAGGTAGTACGCCGCGGCGCCCGAGTACTCGAAGGTCATCATCAGCTTTTGCGGCACCAGCGCGAGCCAGGAGAGGGGAGCCTGCGCGATGCGCCGCGCGCCGGCGCGACCGAAGCAGTGATCCTTGGCCGCCTCGGCGAAGACGGTGCGGCACTCCTCGGGCACGCCGATGCTCTCCAGCGGTACCCAGCCGCCGTTGCCCTTGTCGGACGTGCCGATGAAGAGGTTCCAGCCGCCGTTGGCGCTGACGAAGACACACGACTCCAGGCGCGCGCAGTTTCGCGCCGTCCAGGGTAGGCACAGCGCGATCGAAAGTGCCGTGAGCGCGAGTGCGCGGCCGAGTCGCTGCCGCAGGGTTGCGGCCGCCGGCGCCGCCAGAAGTCCGAGCAACGGTACGGCGAGCACGAGCTGGGGGCGCACCAGGATGGAAACGCCGAGTACGAGCGCCGGCAGCAGCAGCGAGGGCAGGCGGCCACTCGCGCGGGCTGCCGCCCAGGCGCCGATCACGATCAGCGCCGCCGCCACGCCCTCCGTCATGAGCGCGGGCGTGTAAAAGACGAGGCCCGGGTGCAGCGCGACCAGCAGCGCGGCCAGGATGGCGCCGAGCCGCGCGCTGCTCAGCGCCGTCAAGCGGTGGGTCGCGTAGACGGCGGCGGTGCCGATAGCGGCGTTGAGCGTCATGGCGACAGCCGGTGACGGCCCGAGCAAGGCGTACACGCCCCCGAGCAGCGCCGGGTAACCCACGGGATAGTGGGCCGCGTACGTCACGACACCGTCTGGCCACAACCAGGTGTAGCCCTGCCCCTTGGCGATGCGCTCGGCGACGATCTGGTAGAAGTGCCCGTCATCGGTAGGCGGAAAGAGCCCCGCCGCCCAGAACACGACGGCGAGCCGGAGTGCGAGAGCGATGGCGCTGATCCAGAGCGCGTCCGACAGCCGCGGCGGCGCGCTCGCCAGCTGCCGCAGCGTCAGCACGGAAACTGCTCGAGCAGCCCGATCTTGAGCAGGTCCACGATCACCTCGCACGCGGGCAGACCGACGACGTTGCTGTAGGAGCCCTCGATGCGCTCGACCAGAAAGGCGCCGATGCCTTGCACCGCGTAGGCGCCGGCCTTGTCGAGCCCCTCGCCGGTGGCGGCATAACGTGCGAGCTCGTCAGCGGCTGCGGCGCGCATGGTCACGCGCGACTCGACAGTACGCGCCACGGCTGCGACGCCGAGCTCGGGCGCGCGCGCGATCGCGTAGCGCGTGTAGACCGTGTGGCTACGACCGGCGAGCAGGCCGAGCAGGCGGGCGGCGTCGGCAACGTCATCCGGCTTGCCCAGGACCGCGCCGTCGACGACCACGATCGTGTCGGCCACCAGAATGCCGGCAGTGCCCGCTCCCTGCACGAGCTCGGCCACGGCCGCGAGTTTCTCCGCGACGATGCGCTCGATGTAGCCGAGCGGCGACTCACCGCTGCGCAGCTCCTCGGGGATGTGTGCGGGCAGGAGGCGTAGCGGGACACCGAGGCCCGAGAGGATCTCGCGGCGGCGCGGTGACGCCGAGCCGAGCACCAGCGGCATGTCGCTCGTGATCATCGCGCGCAGGTCTTACTTGACTCTTTCCGTGGCGCAAGGCTTACGCGCACAGGGCACGAATCCGGGATATGGTCTGGCCCGTGCCCTGCTCGCGCGGCTGGTTCGGAACGCTCACGGCGCTCGCCGTGACGTCCTACTTGGCGCCGGCCGGAGCCACCGAGTGCCAGCCCGCCAGCGGCATTTCGCCTTGCTTCGAGGCCGATGCCCTGCGCGTGCCACCGGCGCATGCTCGCTTCGGAGGCATCGCTTCGCCTCGAGCGCTGTCGTCGGGGCAGGCCGCGTTCTCGCTGGCCTCGAGCTTCGTCCTCGAACCGCTGCTCTTGAGCGCGCCATCGCCCGATCCACAGGGCCGGGAGATCCCAGTGGTCGAGCGTGAGCTCGGCGTGATCGTCGGCGTCGGCCTCGGCCTCGGCAATACGTTCGAGCTGCAGGCGTCGCTGCCCGCCAGCGTGGCGCGCTCCGGCACCGGTGTCGAAGGCGTGACGTCGCAGCACGGCGAGCCGCTGCCGCGCACGGCCGTGCGCGATCCCCGGTTGGGGCTCGCCTGGTCGCCGCTGCCGAAGGCCGTGGAGACACGTCTCGAGGTATCCCTGCCTTTCGGCGACGAGGCCTGGCTCGCGGGTTATGCCGGCCCCGCGGTCTTGCCGGCCGTCAGCGGCGAGCTCACGCTCGGGCGCTTCGTGCTGGCGGGCGAGCTCGGCGCGCGGCTCGGCGAGGCGGTCGACTTTGCGACTACACGCCAGGGCAACGAGCTCTTCGTTGCCGCCGGTGTCGGCTTCGGTGTGCTCGATCCGGGCCTGCTCGACCTGTCGCTCGAGCTCTGGCTACGGCCACCGCTCGAGAGCGAGCCCGAGCGCGGTCACAGCGACGCATCGACGAGCGGTCTGCCCGCCGAGTGGCTCTTCGGCGTGACGTCGGGGGACGGCGAGGCGTTCTCGATCTTTGCCGGCGGCGGCAGCGGTCTGCCCTTCGCTCGTGAGGGCTCCGTCGACGGCAGCCAGGC
>DATLIL010000028.1:0-4636 GCA_035539475.1 Polyangiaceae bacterium | reverse complement strand
TCGATCACCTGCTCGGCTTCAGCCGTGCCGGCGCGAGCTTCGTCTTCGGCAACCTGGTCACCGACCCGAAGTCGTTCGGCTTCATCTTCGCCTTCCAGGTGCTGCCGAGCATCATGTTCTTCTCGGCCGTGATGTCGGTGCTCTACCACCTGCGGGTGATGCCGTTCATCGTCGAAAAGACGGGCCGCCTGCTCTCCCGCGCGCTCGGCACCAGCGGCGCCGAGACCTTCTCCACCGTGGCCGACGTCTTCGTCGGTCAGGCCGAAGCTCCCCTCGTCATCCGCCCGTACCTGCCCCGTCTCACGCTGTCCGAGCTCAACGCCTGCCTCGTCGCCGGCTTCGCCACGACCGCCGGCGGCGTCCTCGTCGCCTACGTCGCCATGCTCTCCGGCAGCATCCCGGGCATCGCCGGCCACCTCATCACCTGCAGCGTCATGTCCGCCCCCGCCTCGCTCGCCATCGCCAAGTTGATGATGCCCGAGACGGCCACACCCGAAACCGGCAAGGACGCCCGCGTCGACGCGCCACCCGCCAGCGAGAACCTGCTCGACGCCATCGCCGCCGGCACGACCGACGGCCTCAAGCTCGCCGTCAACGTCGGCGCCATGCTGATCGTCTTCCTCGCACTGACGGCCATGCTCAACGCCGGCCTCGGCTGGGTCGGCCACCAATTCGGCCTCGAGCTCAGCCTCGAGCGCCTGCTCGGCTGGGCCTTCGCCCCGCTCGCCTGGGTCATGGGCATCCCCGCCGACGAGATCACCAAAGTCGGCGCGCTTCTCGGGGAGAAGACGGTGATGAACGAGTTCGTCGCCTACTCCCACCTGAGCGAACATCTCGCCCGCGATCCCGCCTGGCTCAGCGAGCGCGCCCGCCTGATCACCGCCTACGGGAAAAGCGCATCGCTGCCCCAGAAGGCACCCCTGAGTGTCTCTCGATTGCCGTTCCAGAGTTCCTCCTGGCGGAACACGCGCCCAGCCGTCCGGTGAACTAGTCGCAGCAGCTTGGTTCTCAACGGCAGGTCGAGCCAAACGATGAGCTCCGCGCGATCCAGGAGCAGCGTCCCCAGCTTGCTGTCGTAGTTGCCGTCAACGACCCAACCCCGCTCGTCGTCGAGCCTGGCAAGAACTCTAGCCCTTAGCTCTGCCGGCGACGCTGCGGCCCAGTTTGGACCGTGGTGGAGAGAGTCGAGCTCGATCCAGGGCAGCTCGAGACGCGACGCCAGTCGCGCGCCAAGCGTGGACTTCCCCGCGCCACACGCGCCCTTGATCAGAATGCGGCGAATCACGACGGCCCGGACGCTATCACATCCCCTCGCCGTTCCAGTGCCTGCGCCGCCGGTTTGGTGAACACACCAGGCGCGCAATGCCTGCCGCGCCTACTGGTGACGGTAGGCAAACCGGTGCCGAAAATGCCTTCGAGCAGTGACAAGCTGGTACGATCGACGACATCACAGCGGCCGCACGTGGAACGTCGTCCTGATCGCACGTTGCGAAACGCGCGGCCGGTCGCTTGCGACAAGTTTCCTACCGTGGTAGGAAACTGAAATGAGTCAGCCTGCAGCTAAGTTGTCGGTCAGTGTTCCCGGCGAGCTCGCTGCGGCCGTGAGGAAGCGGGTCGGTGCACGTGGGCTTTCTGGGTTCGTGGCGCGAGCAATGGCTCACGAGCTCGAACGTGAGGGAGTTCGTGTCTTGCTTGCCGATCTCGAGCAGGAACTCGGCCCGCCTTCGAAGGCGGATCTCGCTCGGGCGCGCAAGGCATGGCCGAAGCGCTGATCCTCGATGCCGAGGCCGTCAACGCCTTGGCGAACCAGTCTGGCCGCAAGGCCCTGGCCCTGCGAGCCTCGGCGGTCCTTAGCATTGCGTACGACAAACGGGCCTTGGTTCGAGTTCCTGCGCCGGTTCTCGCTGAGGTATGCCGTGGCGTCCGGTACGACTCGGCAATCAACCATCTGCTCAACAGCCCGGGCGTCGGAGTCGCCGATCTGACTCGAAAGGTTGCTCAACAAGCGGGACACCTGCTCGCTCGACACAGGCTCTCATCTGCACACGCCATCGATGCGTTCGTCGTGGCTACGGCTCTTCAGTTCGATACGGCGGTGATCGCTACGGGCGATCCGAAAGACATCCGTCGCCTTGCCGCGCCTTATAGTCGCATCGGCATATTCCCCCTGTAGCGCTTCGTGACTCAGTCTCGGTATCGGATGCTGCAGTCGTGTGCTCGTCGACTACGAAGATATTCGATTGGGTGCAGCGTGTCCAACCGGCTGCCCGCACCTTTTCCGGGCAAGGACACGCAGTGCAGACACGGCATTGCTGGGTGCGCTAGCCTTCGATCCGGGAGGCCCCGTGGAGAAGCGACGAGCAAGCGGTTTCTGCCATATCGTGATTCCGGCCCCTGACCTCGAGCGGGCGAAAGCATTCTACGAAAAGGTCTTCGGCTGGCAGGTCCGAGCCAACGTTCCCGGACCCAGCTACTGGTTCTTCGAGTCAGGCAACGTTGGCGGCGCCTTCAACGGCCGCAAGAAGCCGTCATCGGGCGGAGCCGTCCTGGTCCTTCACGTCGACGACGTCGACGACGCGATCGGCAGAGTGCGAGAAAACGGCGGAACGGTCACGCAGGAACCAGGCGCGATCGGTGAAGCTGACCCGGGACGCGACGCCTACTTTCTCGACCCCAATGGCAACGAGATGGGGATCTACTGTGACCGCTAGACGTCGGTAGCATGCGGCGGCAAGAGGCTCTCGCGCTCTTGTTGGCGTCACTCGCGACGGCGGGCGTTGCCTGCTCGCGCGGCTCGGAAGAGCACGGAGCCGCTGGCACCGTGAGCGCCAGGGCAACCGCATCCGCCCCACCGATCGAAAGCGCTCGCAAACCGGAACCCATCAAGGTGCGATCGCCGTCCTCCATCTCGTCGAGCAGCGGGTTCTCCGTGCGACGCTGTCCGCCAGCGAAGGACGACACCTTCTTCTTCCCCAAGAGGAGCCTCGGATTTCGCGAGCCTCATTTCGACGCGGATGCCTTTCGGCGGCGCTGGTATTCCCTCGCGCTACGCGCCATGGCCGAGCCGTCCCTCTCCTGCGAAAGCGTAGCGGGTGAGACGTACCGCTTCCTGTGGCTGCGCAGCTTTCACCCACAGATCGCCGTTCGCGTCGAGGCCATGGCAGCCGGCGCCCGCCTCACGGCGTTCGAACAGGAGTACGGCGGAAACCGTACGAATCGGACTCTCTCGACGGACGAGTGGAACCTCTTGCAAGAAGCGCTCGATCGAGCGGACTTCTGGACGACCGACCCCTGGGTACGCCGAGGTGGCCCCGACGGTGCTCAGTGGGTCTTCGAAGGTCGCCTCGACTCCAGATACCAGGTCGTCGATCGTTGGACGCCGCATTCGGGCCCGATCCGCGAGCTCGGCCTGCTCTTCATTAGGCTCTCCAAGATCAGCGTGCCCGAAAAGGACGTCTACTGACCGTCCCGTATCGCGTCGTGCTGGCCGAGGTCGAAACGGGCATCGTGCTCAATCGCGATGGTTAGCGGCATCTGTCCACGAGCGGTCCTCGCTGGGAACCGACATTCCACTCGCTCGCCGACGCGCTCGCGGCCAAGGACGACCTGCTCGAAGAGCTCCCGTTTGCAGAGGTCAACATCATCGGCGGTCCCGACGGCTTCGAACCGAGCGCTTTTACGGTGCACAAGCCAGGAACAAGTACGGCCTGCCAGACAAGTAGACCTGATAGGCTGCGCGTCGTGTCCCCAACCCCCGCTCGCCAGCTCACGCAGCAGCACATGCTGGCGATCCGCCAGGCGTTCGCACCGCTCTTGGCAGAGCGCCTGGGGCGCAGCGCGGAGGAGATCCACGATGAGGGCCTCGGTGCAGGCGATTTCAAGCTCGATGAGTGCGTCGAGCTCGAGCTCGCTGACGGCTCGACCATGTTCCTCCGCCACGCTTTCGCGGTCACGGACGAGCAGCAACGCCTCGTGGCCATCTTCAGCGAACACTGCGGCTACTTCTGCTTCACGATGATTGACCTCGTGCTGACCGAGCGCAGAGGCGACGACGCCATCCGCCATGCTTGGTAAGGCACTATATTAGGCCACTGGCTAGCGCGAAGCTCTCAGTTGACGTGATCGCGCTGGCCGTGGTCAGTCTCTCGAGACGAACTTCGATGCCGTGACCACCCAAGTCTGGTGATCGCTCGAGTCTTTCGCGTGCTCGATGAGCTTCTTGCCGAAATCTTCTTCGGCCTCGAGGGTGTTGTGAGCGCGACAGCGCAAGCTGATGTTCTCCGCGGTGTGCTCGCCTCCCCGGGCGAAAGGTCGCAGGTGGTGGAGCTCGAGCCCATGCGTCTCACGGCAACGCTGGCCGGTCTCGTCGCAGTAGGTGCAGCGCCCCTTGTCACGCGAGAAGACCGCTCGGCGAACGGCGGCGGGCACGTGTCTTCCGCGCTGGCGACGCTGGCGCGGGTGCTCTTGCTTGGCCTCGGGCGCGGACGCAACGGCATCGCGCTTCGCTGGTTTCCGCGGCTTTGCAGTCGCCGCCTGCTTCCTGCGCTGCAGGTCGGCCACGAGGGCGCGCATCGCTCGCAGGTGGAGCTCGTCGAGGCCGATGCGCGGGTCAGAATGAGAGAGCAGTGCCCTGGCT
>DATLIL010000027.1:0-7434 GCA_035539475.1 Polyangiaceae bacterium | reverse complement strand
GCCACCACGAGCGCGCGGCCGAGCTCGCCCACCAGCGAAGACTTGCCGACGCCCGAATATCCCGAGACGAGCAGCAGCTCGGGATCGCCGCTGGTCACGACGCGCGAGAAGGCCTCCAGCAGCGTCTTGACCTCGAGCTCGCGACCGTAGAGCTTTTCGGGGATCAGCAGCCGGTCCGCCGCGTCCTTTTGTGCGAGAGCAAACAGCCCGATCTGGCCGCGCGCCTCCCAATCGGCGAGACAGCGCTGCAGGTCGCTGCGCAGTCCGGCGGCGGTCTGGTAGCGGTCCTCCGCCGCCTTCGCCAGGAGCTTCATCACGAGCCGGCTGAGCTGCTCCGGGACGTAGGGAGCACGCTCGGAGAGAGGCATCGGCGCGCGCGCGACGTGGCTGTGTACCCAGTCCGCCGCTCCCAGGGCGCTGAACGGCAGCGTTCCGCTGAGCAGCTGGTAGAAGGTGACACCCAGCGAGTAGAGATCGCTGCGTGAGTCGACCGAGCGATTCATGCGCCCGGTCCGCTCCGGCGCCATGTAGGCCAGGGTTCCGAGCAGTGTCGTCGCCGGCTCGCTCGTCTGCTGCTCGCGAGGCAGGCGAGTCGCGAGGCCGAAGCCGGTGATCCTCGCCTGACCGGTCGTGGTGTTCCAGAAGATGTTGCCCGGCTTGAGGTCCTTGTGGATGAGGCCGCGCTGGTGAACGCCGTCCAACGCGCCCGCGATGGCGATTGCCGCGTACAGGAACTCGGCGACCGGCACGGGCCCGGTAACGACGACGTCCAGGGGAAGGCCGCCCGCGTCGGCGAGGATCAACGCCAGGCTGCCGGCCTGAGGCAGGAGCTCGAGTGGCACCAGCGCCCAGGCGGGGTCGAGCTCTGCGCGCAGCGAGAATTCGCTCTCCAGCCGGTCGCGCAGGGCCTGCGCGGCCTGCTCCCGGGCCACGATCGCAATCACCGGCGTCCCGTCCGCGCGGCTGCCGCGATACACCACGAGCCCCGGGGCTTCCCGAAGCGTGTCTGTCAGGGTGTAACCGGCGAGGACAACCATCCAAACCTCGCGCGTCGCGTCTGCGACTATGCCCCTGCAGCAAGCAAGCCACCGCTCGCGGTCGGGGGCAAGTCGTCTGGCACCGGGTGCTCAAAGCCCGGTGCTACGTGAGGTTTTTGCCGCAGCCGGCGGCTGGCTCAGGCGCCCACGGCGTCGCGCGCCGCGGTGACCAGGCCTTCGATGTGCTTTCGCACCTCACCCAGGCGGGCTTCGCTCGGGGCTTCGAAGCGCAGCACGATCACGGGACCGGTGTTCGAGGCGCGGACGAGACCCCAGGCTCCGTCGCCGTAGGTGACTCGGACACCGTCGATGCGATTCACGTGACCCTGCCCGTCGAGCTCCTTGGCGACGCGCTCGACGACCGCGACCTTGGCGGCGTCGGGGCAATCCATGCGGATCTCGGGCGTGAAGTAGGACTTGGGCAGATCGGAGAGCAGCTCGCCCACGGTCTTACCGGTGCGCGAGAGGATCTCCAGCGTGCGCAGCGCGGCGTAAATCGCGTCGTCGAAGCCGTAGTAGCGGTCGGCGAAGAAGAAGTGTCCGCTCATTTCACCGGCGATGGCGGCGTGCTCGTCCTTCATCTTGGTCTTGATCAACGAGTGACCGGTCTTCCACATGATGCCGCGGCCACCGTGCGCGTTGACGTCGTCGAACAGGTACTGCGAGCACTTCACGTCGGCGATCACGGCGGCGCCGGGCTTTTTCTCCAGGATCCCGCGCGCGTAGAGCGCGAGCAGGCGGTCGCCCCAGACGATCTCGCCGCTCTTGTCGACCACGCCCAGGCGGTCGCCGTCGCCGTCCCAGGCCAGACCCACCATGGCCTGCTCGCTCTTGACCCGAGCGATCAGGGCCTCGAGGTTCTTGGGCACGGTGGGGTCGGGGTGATGGTTTGGAAAGCGCCCGTCCATGTCGCAGAACATGGTGACGGGCTCGAGCCCCAGTAGCTGCATGGCGCGCACGCCGAGCGGGCCGGCGGCGCCGTTGCCGGCGTCGACCACGAACTTGAGCGCCTTGTTCGGCAGGTCGATGTCCTCACCGAGCCGCGCGACGTAGGCCTCGTCGACGTCGACCTGGCGCTGAGAGCCACCGGGCTGCGTGGCAAAGTCGCCCTGCTCCACGAGGCGCCGCAGCTCCTGAATGGCGTCGCCGAAGAAGCTCGCCTTGCCGCGCATGATCTTGAAGCCGTTGTCTTGCGCGGGGTTGTGGCTGCCCGTGATCATCACGCCGCCGTCGGCGTCGAGGTGATAGACGGAGAAGTAGAGCTTCGGTGTGGGGCCGACGCCGACGTCGAGCACCTCCACGCCACCGTCGCGCAGGCCGCCGGTCAGAGCCTCGAACAGGCGCGGGCCGCTCAAGCGACAGTCACGAGCGACCGCGATGCGCGGCGCGCGATTTTGCCCAGCTGGGCGCAGCAGCTTGGCCAGACCGAGGCCGATTCGCCTCACCAGATCGTCGGTCAGGTCGCGCTCTGCGACGCCTCGGATGTCGTATTCCCTGAAAACGTGGCTCGTCATGATGGTTCGTCGTAGCGCTGCTGCCCGATAGCGCTTACTGCTGGCCGACGCCAGCAGAAGCCGTGCCAGAACAAGCGCGAGGGATGGGACAGATCGCGCGGTTCGCTGGCAATAGCTCGGCGCCTTCGCGGTACCAGCGCGGTGGAGAGTAGTAGAGCTTGGGATCGCGGGTTTTGGACCATTCCACCAGCGCTGGCGCGTAATAGCAGTCTTCTGGTGGTACGACCCAGCGCCCGGGGATCCACACCCAGCGGCCGCGCCAGTGGTAGTGGCCGTCCACCCAGGTGCACTCGTCTTGTTCGGGCAGCCGCTCCGGGATCTCCTCGATCTGTGCCGGTGGCGGTGGAAACTCGACCTCGACGAACTCCTGGGCGTTGATCGGGTGCGGTCCGCTCGGAGCCAGCGCGACGCCTCCCCCACAAGCGACGGCCAGTGCGGCCGGGGCAAAGCGAAACGCAGTATTTCTCACCATGGCGGAATGGGACCGACGAGCTCTTGCAAAACGATCTCGCCGAAGAAGAGGTACTCGATGATGGCCAGGCACAGGAAGGGACCGAAGGCCAGGCGCGCCCGTCCGAGACCTTCGGCCGGAGCTTCGGCCAGCGGATCCAGGGCGAGCTCGCGCTCGAGCGCTTCTCGCTCCTCGCCCTCGGCCTGCGCCAGGAGCTTCTGCATCTCCTCGCGCTCCGCCACGACGGCTTCCGGCTCGTCGATGCGTCCGCGGACGATGAGCATGAGCAGCGTCACGACGGTGGCTTGCACGGCCCCGGCGAGCAGCGCGAAGAGCGAGCCTTGAAATCCGAACCAGGCGCCGGCGAGCGCCAGGAGCTTGGCGTCGCCGAGCCCCATGCCAGGCGCGCCGCGCAGGCGGCGATAGAGAACATCGAACGGTAGCCACACGATCAGGAATCCGGCGGCCGCGCCGATCAGCGAGGTGGTGAAGCTCGCTTCCGGGCGTAGCGGCACCGAGAGCAGACCGAGCACGACACCGCCGAGCGTGATCTCGTCGGGCAAGATCATGTGCTCGAGATCGATCAGCGCGAGGGCGATCAAGCCGAGCACGAGCGCCAGGTAGAGAACGAAGATCGCGACAGCGAGCGCGATGCTGGTATCGCCCGGCAAATCGAGCACGATGCGGTCGAGCACGGCCCAGGCCGAGAGACCCCCGAGCAGCTCGACCAGCGGGTAGCGCGGCGAGATCGCGACCTTGCAGCAGCGAGCGCGACCGCGCAGCAAGAGCCAGCCGAAGAGCGGCACGTTGTCGACGGCGCGAATCGGCGTTCCGCAAGCGGGGCAACGCGAGCCCGGAAAGGCGATGCTCTCGCCCCGGGGCAAGCGGTGGATGACCACGTTCAGGAAGCTGCCGAGCACGAGGCCGAGCGACACCGCGACGGTGATCAGGAAAAGCGGGGGGAACTCGGCGAGAATCGGCAAACGCCGCGAAGTCTACCCTAGGGCAGTGGTAACGTGCTCCCCAGAATGGCCAAGAAGGACGAGGAGACCCTCAGTCTCGATCGCTACGCCGCGGACGCTCGATCACTGGTGGCCGCTGCCCAGGCGCTGGCGGACGAACGCAAACATGCCGAGGTCCAGCCGGTTCACTTTCTGGTGCGCGCGCTCGAACGCGACGCGGGGGTGCGTGAGGTGTTCCAGCGCGCGGGTGCCAACGTGCTCGAGCTCAGCGCGGCCCTCGAGCGCGCCGTGGCAGCGCTGCCCAAGTCGGGCGAGCCCGCCTACCTGTCCGGAGCCATGCTCGACCTCCTGGAGCGAGCGCAGCGCGAGGCCAACCGCGAGCGCTCTCAAGAGGTGAAGATCGAGCACCTGCTCAACGCGATCAGCCAGGAAATCCGCGGGCCCGCCGGCGAGGTGCTCGGCGCCTTCGGCGTGGCGCCCGGCTCGCTGCGGGCGCACCTGCCCGCGCTGCAGCTGGCGCGTCGTCCCGGCGGGAGCGTGGTCTCGGCTGCTGCCGGCGCCGCAGGCGACGAGGCGCTGCGCGATCTGGTCGAAGAGGCCAAGAACGCCAGCGCGGATCCGGTGATCGGTCGCGACGAGGAGGTCAGGCGCCTGCTCACCGTGCTCGAGCGCAGAGGCAAGAGTCATCCGCTGCTGGTGGGTGAGGCGGGCGTCGGCAAGGGCGCCCTGATCGGCGCGCTGGCCAAGCGCATCGCCGCCGGTGAAGTGCCCACCAGCCTCGCGAGCGCCCGCCTGTACGCCTTCGACGCGGGGGCGCTGGTCGCCGGCGCCAAGCTGCGCGGCGAGGTGGAGGAGCGCGTCAAGAAGCTGATCGGCCGGGTCGGCGGTGGGCGCGAAGCCATCCTGGTCGCGCGCGGCATCGAGCAGCTCTTTGGTCAGGGCCCGGCAGGTTCTGCTGTCGGCGACGTGCTCAAACCGGCCCTGATGCAGGGCAAGCTGCGCCTGCTCGGCACCACCACGCCCGACGGCGTGCGGCGGCTCGAGGAGCGCGACCCGCAGGTGCTGCGCCTGTTCACCGTGCTCCCGATCGAAGAGCCCGGCGTCGAGCTCGCCACCGAGATGGTGCGCGGCTTCTCCGCGCGCTTCGAGGATCATCACGGCGTCGAGATCAGCGAGGGCGCGATCGTGGCCAGCGTGCGGTTGGCCTCGCGTTACGTCCACGACCGGCGCTTGCCCGACAGCGCGCTCGACCTCCTGGACGAGAGCGCAGCGAGCAAGCGCGTCGAGACGGACGGCTTGCCCGCCAGCGCCGATCGCCAGATCCGCCGCCTCGAGTCGCTGCAGGCGCAGCTCGCCGCGCTCGCCAACGTCAGCGACGCGGAGAGCAAGCAGCGTCACGCCACGCTGCAGAAGGAAGCGCAGGAGCTCGAGCCCAAGGTCAAGGAGCTGCGTACCCAGCTCGAGAGCCGTCGCGGCGTCGTCGCCGCGGTGCGCTCGCTGTCGCAGGAGCTCGAGCAGGCGCGCAAGAACCAGAGCAAGGCGCGTGAGGCCAAGGACTTTGCCAAGCTCGGCGAGCTCGAGCACGTCGCCATCCCCGAGCTCGAGAAGCGTCTGGCCACGGCCGAGGAGGCAGCGAAGAACGCGGGCGTCAGCGCGGGGCCCCGCGTGGTGGAGGAGCAGGACGTCGCCTCCACGCTGGCGCTGTGGACCGGCATCCCCGTTGCCAAGATGCTCGAGGCCGAGGCCGAAAAGCTGCTGAAAATGGAGGATCGACTGTCGGAGCGCGTGGTCGGTCAAGAGCCCGCCGTGGGCGCCGTTTCGCGCGCGGTCCGGCGCGGGCGCATCGGCCTGCGCGATCCCAAGAAGCCGATCGGGTCCTTCCTATTTTTGGGGCCGAGCGGCGTCGGCAAGACCGAGCTCGCCAAGGCGCTCGCCGAGTTCGTCTTCGACGACGAGCAAGCGCTCACACGCCTCGACATGAGCGAGTTCATGGAGCGGCACATGGCCCAGCGACTGCTCGGCGCGCCGCCCGGCTACGCCGACAGCGAGCAGGGCGGCTTCTTGACGGAGGCCGTGCGCCGCCGACCCTACTCCGTGCTGCTCTTCGACGAAGTCGAGAAGGCGCACCAGGACGTGTTCAACCTGCTGCTGCAGGTGCTCGACGACGGGCGCCTGACCGACGGCCGCGGCAGACTTGCGGACTTCTCGAACACGATCGTGATCATGACCAGCAACATCGGTTCCGATCGTATCCTGGAGACCGATCCCAAGCTGCTCGCCAGCGAAGACGGGCGCGAAGCACTCCGCGACGTGATGATGGACCGCCTGCGCGAGTTCTTTCGTCCAGAATTCTTGAACCGCATCGACGAGGTGCTCGTGTTCGGCCCGCTCTCGAAGGCCCACCTCGGCAAGATCGTCCAGATCCAGCTGCGCGCCCTCAATCGTCTGCTCGGCGAGCGCCGCATCAAGCTCGAGCTCGAGCCCGCCGTCTGCGACAAGCTCGTCGATCTCGGCTACGAGCCCATGCTCGGCGCCCGCCCGATCAAGCGCACCATGCTGCAAAAGCTGCAGGATCCGCTGGCCGAAGCGCTTCTCGGCGGCGGCTTTGCCGACGGCAGCACCGTACGCGTCAAGCTCGACGGTGAGCGCTTCGTCTTCGAAAAAGCCTAGGTTTGTTGGGGGGAACACGCCAGGCGCACGCCGCCTGCCGCATCCTCGGGCCCTGGTGCAGACGCACCACACGTCGATCGCGCTTGGTTTCGGCCGAGCTTGGAGTTATGGACAGGCCCGTGGTTGGTGCGGTGGCTGGCGTATGCGGGCCTGGGTTCCCGTCGAGGGCGTTGCGGTGGCGACGGAGTCGCGACTACTCGATGGTGCCTTCCCCTGAGTGCGTTCGCCGCTCTTGTGAGGAGCTCCCATGATCTCTCGTCGTGTTTTTCGATCTCTCGTCCCTGTCACCTTGGCGCTATCGCTGGCCGCGTGCGGCGCGCCGGAACCGAGCTCAAGTGAGCCCGCCGCGTCCGTCGACGAGATCGCGGAGGCACTGGCGTCAGACCCCAACCCGGACACGATCGGTTCGCGCATCACGGACGTCCTCGGATGGCACGTGGACTCGCCGGGTAGCTTCACCCTAGGGGCGGGGGTGGATGCCGCAACCAAGGTCTGCACCGCCAAGGCGGCGTACGCCTTTGCCTCCCTCATCACGGGTCGGACGCATGTCAACAGGGGTGACCCCAATGCCATCCTGGTGGCGCTCAACACCACCACCAACGTGCCCGAAACCACGAGCTACAAGGGCGAGGGCGATGCCGACGTGTTCCCCTGCTACTGGGCAATGCCCTTCCTCGCTCGCACTCTCGTTCATCCTACGACGAGCGCAGCGCTCACGACCGCAGCAAGAGACGCGCTCCGGCAAATGCTGTGGCGTTTCGTGCACTATCGCAGCAGGTTGGCCGAAGCCGACGCAGACA
>DATLIL010000026.1:0-7723 GCA_035539475.1 Polyangiaceae bacterium | reverse complement strand
CGACCTGCTTCTTCGCGATCTCGAGGTTGGCCTTCTCGACGTCGTTGCCGGCGGCGATCACGACCTCTTTCTTCGGCCAGCCGACTTCGACGAGCTTGCGGTGGGGCGCCGGGTTCATGCCGAGCTGGCCCATCTGCGAGCCCGCATCGGCGTAGAAGCGCTCGGCCTGGGCCTTGCGACCATCCGCAGTCGAATCGATCACGTGACCGACCAGCATGCCGATCTTCTTGTTGGTGGCCGGGAGCTCGCCCATTGGGGTCGGGAGCGGGCCCTTGTTCGTGCCGCGCACGAGCACGATCGAAACGATCGAGTTGCCGTTCACGAGCGTCAGCTCGTGCTCGCCGGTGGCGTCGGGGAACGAGGCGGCGAACTGCTTCGCGCCCTTGTCGAGCACGTCCTTCTTGCCCTTGGACATCGGCATACCGGAGTCGACCTGCTCCGCCGTGGCGTCGTCGGCCCAGCAAGCGTCGAACTTAGCCCAGTCCTTGACGTTGAATGCGGCCCAGCAGTCCTGGTACCACTTGGCCCGCTCGGCGGGCGGCAGCGGCGGAAGCGGCTCAGCCTTCTTTTCCGCGACGGGCGCGGGCGCGGGCGCGGGCGCGGGCTCCGCTGCTGGCGGCGGAGCCGCAGGAGCCGCCGCCGTCTCGGCAGGCTTTTGTTGTCCGCAGGCCGCTAGAGCCAGGAGTGCCACGCTGCATAGGATTTTCTTCATGTTCGTCTCCACGTTTTTCGTCCCTCTACGAGCTCGACGATCTCTGCCGTAGCGAGCCAGTCAAACGTCTATAGACAGTTCGGCGCGGGGACGAAATCGCTTAGGAAAGATCAGTGCTCGGCAGCCATCTTTCTGCGGAGAAACGCGCTCCTGGCAGGGGTGATTCAGGTGGCGTGAACAGGCCTACATGCGAGCACCAGCGCGACGCCGACGGGCCAACCGAGCAGCATGCCCGAAAAAAATCGCAGTGGCCCGAACGGCGGGCGCATGTGCAGGACCTCGGTGAGCACGTCGAGGAGCAGGATCAGCGCCGCGACGAGCACCCAGATCCTGTACGCAAACGGCGTGAGCGTTGGCCGCACCAGGAGCGCGCCGGCGCCGAGCCCGAAATAGATGCCGTAGCAGCGCCAGCAAACGGCGAGCAGCGAGAAGGTGCGCGCCGTCTCGCGGTGACAATGCAGCGAGAACCAGGAATCGATGGCCCCGCCAACGGAGCCGAGCACGGGCACGTGGGCCAGGAGCGGCGGCAGCCAGGGCAACACGATCAGGAAGACGAGCGCCGGGCGTACGACACGAGCCACGCCTGACGCCGGCTGCGAGATCATCGCCGGGCTGGTAGCGGCCGACCCATCTGCCGCAGCACGGCCTGGAGATCGTCCCAGACTTCACGCTTGGCAGCGGGCGTGCGCAGCAGATACGCCGGATGGAAGGTCGGCATCACGGCGATGCGTCCCTTGTAGAGCTTCCACTTGCCGCGCAGGCGCATGATGCCTTCGCTGGTTCCCAGCAAGCCTTGCACCGCAGTCGCGCCCAGAGCCACGATCACCGTCGGCTCGAGCAGCTCGATCTGCTCGGCCAGGTACGGCATGCACGCGGCCATCTCTTCGGCCTCGGGCTTCCTGTTGTTGGGCGGCCTGCACTTGACGATGTTGCAGACGTAGACCTCGTCGCGGTCCAGCCCCATGGCGGCGATCATCTTGTCGAGCAGCTGGCCAGCGGCTCCGACGAAGGGAAAGCCCTGCGCGTCCTCGTCGGCGCCTGGCCCCTCACCCACGAAACACAGGCCAGAGCTGCCCGTTCCGCGAGCAAACACCGTCTGCGTGCGCTTCTCGTGGAGCACGCAGCGGGTGCAGGCGGCGACCTCCGAGGCGAGGACTTGAAGGCGTGTTTGGCGCTCGGCCTGAGAGAGCCCCAAGGCCGGAGCGGGTGGTGGGACCGGTGCAGGCGCGGGCCTGGGCGCGGGCTCCTGTTTCGCCGCTGCGGGCCGCATGGGCTCCGGCCGCATGGGCTCTGGCTTCGCGGCGGGCTCGGGCCTGGCGGACATTGCGCCGGCCTGCTCGACGACGGCGGGCTCGAGCCCGGGCGTGGCTCCTTGCGGCAAACCCGTGGCGCCGGTCTCGTGCTGCCACTCGACGTGCGCGCGCAGCATGCGCGTCAGTTCGAACAGCTCCGATAGCGCCTCGGGATCCGGCATGCCGTTCCTCAGTGGTGGCCGAACTCTCCGAGCCAGCGCTCGGCATCGAGCGCCGCCATGCAGCCGGTGCCGGCGGCGGTGACGGCCTGACGGTAGACCCAGTCGGCCACGTCGCCCGCGGCGAAGACACCGGGCACGCTCGTGTACGTGCTGCCCGGCTTGACCTTGATGTAGCCGTTGTCGTGCAGCTCGAGCTGTCCGCGGAAGAGCTCGGTCATCGGCGTGTGGCCGATGGCGACGAACAACGCCCCAACCTTGAGCTGGCTTTCGGCGCCGGACTTGAGGTCCTTGATCTGCAAGCCGGTCACGCGGTCGTCGCCAACGCCGTGAACGTCCGTCACGACGTGGCTGCGGAGCACGTTGATCTTGGGGTTACTGGCCACGCGCTCCTGCATGACCTTGGAGGCGCGGAAATCGTCCCGCCGGTGCAGCAGCGTGACGTTGCCGCACAGCCCGGCGAGGTAGCTCGCCTCTTCCATGGCCGTGTCGCCGCCGCCCACCACCGCCACGTCTTGCCCACGAAAGAGCGCGCCGTCGCACACGGCGCAGGCACTGACGCCCTTGTTCTTGAGCTTCTCTTCGTTGGGCAAGCCCAGGTAGTTGGCGCGCGCGCCGGTCGAGATGATGACGGTCTGCGCCAGGTGCAGAACGTTCTCGTCCTCGCCCACCCAGACCTTGAACGGCCGCGACGAGAAGTCGACCTTCTGCACATCCGCGGTGATGAGCTCCGTGCCCTGGCGCTCGGCCTGCTCGCGGAATGCGGCCATCATCTCCTGCCCCGTGACGCCCTTGGGAAAGCCCGGGTAGTTTTCCACGTCGGTCGTGAACATCAGCTGACCGCCGGGGATGAGCCCGCCCGCGTTGAAGCCCTCGACGCAGAGCGGCTTCAGGTTGGCGCGCGCGGCGTAGATGGCAGCGGTGAGCCCAGCGGGGCCCGAGCCGATGATGAGGACTTTGTGGATGCGGGGTTCGGTCATGTCTTAGACGGATGCTCTAAGACAATAGCCCCCCGGTTGGAAGGGCCTCCAGGCCAGGTGGCCCAAAGCGCGCTCAGTGCAGGCCGCCGACGAGCCAGGCGAAGCCGGGGACGAGCACTTCTTCGGGGCGGCTGCCGACGGGGCGGGCTGCGGTGGTGCCGCCGCCACGCTCGTCGAGCATGAAGCCGTGATCGCCGAAGACCATGACGAGGGTGCGCGGCTGGAAGCGGGTGATCGTCGCGGCCAGGGCGTCTGCGGTCTCGTCGGCGAGCTCATCGAGGCGAACGGCTTCTTCGCCGCCGGGCTCGGACAGGCGGGCTTCGACGAGATCGAGCTTGAGCAGCTCGCGGTGACCAACCTTGACCCGGCGCGGCGTGGCGGCGTTCTTGCCGCGGGCGACGGGAACCTCGGAATCGGGCGCAGGGTTGAAGTCGCGCAGTGCGTCGGGGCCACGACCGAGTAGATCGAGCTGCACCGAGGTGTTGGCGGGCAGCGCCGACCAGAGGAGCAGGCGCTCGGTGAGGGCCACTTCCTGGCCGAGCAGCGCGCGCAGCTGGCGCTCGACGCGCAGGCCGAGGTCGAAGCGCATGCCGTCGACGAGGATCAGCTGTACCGAGCGAGCGCCGTGCAAGCGGGCCATGCGCAGAGCCAGGTCCGGCACGTCGAGCACCATGGCGGGGCGCTTGCCGCGCACGCACAGGGCGGCGAAGGCTTCGCGGTAGCTCTGCGCAAAGCTCGTGGCCCAGGCTTCGAGGGCGGTACGCGCCGAGGGCTTGGCGATGCCGCGAGCGACGGCGTCGCACAGCGGCACGTAGCTCGAGACGAACATGCGCTCGACCGCGCCGAGCGGCTTCGGGCCGCGCGCGCCTTCGAGGTCACGCACCCACGTGGGCCAGAGCTCGGCGGCGGCACTGTTGAGCGGACCGTGCGCCGGACGGAGCGGCGGAGGAGCCGAGGAGACGGCTTCTTCGGCGTCGTGCTCGTCGTCGTCGGTCGCGTAGGGAACGAACGGAGTCGACTCGGGAGCTGCTTCGACGGCGGGCTCAGCGGCGACCGGCTCGGATTCGGGCTCGGGAGCGGGAGCGGGCTCGGCCGCGAGCACCGGGGGCAGCTCGGAGGGAGCAGGTGGGCGCGAGGTCTCTTCGGCGTGACGTTCGACGAGCTCAGCGAGCAGGGCCGCCACCAGATCCGAAGCGGGCTCCGGCTCGCGCGCTTCGCGCGGCTCTTCCTCGATCGACTCTTCCTCGCACGGCTCTTCTTCGCGTGCTTCCTCGCGTGTCTCGCGCAGCTCCTCGGGGGCGGCGAGCTGGGCCGAAGCCATGCTGTCGGCGACGTCGGGCGCCACGTGCGGCGGCCGCTCGCTGCTCGGCTCGAGACCAGCGGCGCGGGCCACGACCTCGTGCAGCGGCGTCGGCCTTCCGTAGACGCCCAGGAAGCGATTGCCCTCGTCGACGTAGACGTGAACGGGGCGCTCGCTGGCGGCACGCAGCCACCAGCGGAGGACCGCGCTGTCTTCGGAGTCGAGCGTCCCGCCCAGGGTGGCGATGCCGTCGAGCGAAGGCAGACCGATGGCGAGCCCACGCTGCTCGAGCAGGCGCGCGCGGTAGAGCTGATCGCTGAGCGAGCCGTCGAGGTCCGTCCCGGCTCCAACTCCCGGCGCGCAGGCGCCGCGCTGGCCGAGCGTCGTCTCGATCGCTTCCTCGATCACCACCGCGAGCCGGCCGCGCTCGGCGGGGCCCGGTGCCGGCACGGGGACGGCCAGCAGGCCCGAAGCTGCAGCGCTCGCGAGGAAGTCGTCCAGCGCGTCGGTGGGCACGAGCCTCACCTCGCCCGGATGGTCGAAGCTGTGAAAACTCGGATGCGAAGCGAGGGTCATGCTTCACGGGAAGGTGTCTGAACTGCGGCCGCTGGCCCAGTTTTCGACTGCCTTTGATACACACGCTCGGCGTCGTTCTACCCGCGAGCCGGAAGTGCGATCTGTCAAGTTGTTCCTGACAGTATTTTCTCCCTCAATTTCTCATCGGCTGCGCGGCCCAAACATTGACTGAGTGGTGTCCGATAAATAAGATGAGAAGTGGCTCCCTCTGCAGGGCCCGGGAGGCTGTAGCAACGAATCCCTTACAAGCCATCGAACAGGGAGACGAGTCCGCGGCGGAGAGCTAGGCCCGGAGTCAATCACCGGGAAGCCGGAAGTCGCAGAAAAAGAGTCTCCCACCTAGCGAAGCTAGGGGTTCGGGCTACATCTCACCTCACGACCCAAGCGGTCAGGAGCCCATGGATGGGTCGGCCAAAAGCCGGCCCATTCGCCTTTTGTGGGGCCAAAGGTGGGATACACGTTTTTGGCTCCAGCCCGGCGTGAGGTCTTCCGTCGAGGGAAGCCCTGGTCTAACTTCGCGCGGCTATGAAAAGGGCCCCCGGTGCGTCCCGCCGCCTGATCTACTGTCTGCTGGGCCTCTCGGTCCTGGCACTGCCGGCCACGGCCGTAGCTGCCAAGATCAAGGGTCGACTCGAGGGGTTCCGCCTCCTCACCAACCCCGTCTGGACGGATGCCCGTGATCCCAAGCATCACGGCTACTCGTTCCGCGAGCCGGTCCCTACAGTACGAGCGGAGTTCCGCCGGCTCTATCCCCACGTTCCGAAGGAGCTCTGCGTCGCCGCACTGGCTGCAGGGCCCCAGAAGCCGCCGCCGCCCATCCTGATCCGCGTCGGCGGTGGACGGACCACCCCGGTGACGATCGTCGTGCCGCCGGGTACGCGTCTCACCTTCCAGAACACCGACCCGTTCAAGCACCGGCTCTACGGCGTCGACATCAAGACCTTCCCGCCGAACGACTCCATCCGCGGCGCTACTCGCGACTGGACCGTGCCGGAAGCGGGCACGTACGAAATCCGCGACGAGCTCGCGCCCAGCCTGCGCATGTTCGTCGTCTCCGAGCCGAACGTGGCCACGGTGTCCTACCCGTCGCTCAAGGGTGAGTTCGCGCTCAACGTCGAGCAGCCGGGTGACTACACGGTGCAGGCGTTCTTCAACGGCAAGAAGATCGGTCAAGCCATCCCCGTGAAGGTGGAGGGCGGTGACGTCGATCTGGCCAAGACCCCGATCAAGGTCGGCGATCAGAAGACGGCGGAGGCGGCCGACAAGGCCGAGGCCGCTGACAAGGAGAAGGCGGAGAAGGCCGAGCAAGCCGAGAAGGCCGAGAAGGAAGGCAAGAAGTGATTCTCTCCCGCTCCTGGTACGTCGTCCTCGCGCTGGTGCTCGGCGCCGCAACGTTCGTGCTCTACCTGGCCGCCGGCATGTACAACCGCGCCGGAGCGCGCGGGCTGGCTGAAGCGCTCTCCTCCGACGCACAGGTCGTCTCCTGGTACCTGCGCAACGACGCGCGCGAGCGTTCGGGCCGGCTGATCCAGTTCTCGCTCGACCCCGAGGTCGCGAAGTACTTGCAGAAGTCGACCGAGTCGGAGGCCAAGGTGCCGGCCGAGTCGCGCGAGAAGCTCGCCGCTGCGCTGAAGAAGGTGCAGAACGCGATGCCCAAGGACGCGCAGTTCGACGCCGTCTTCGCCGTCGATCAGCACGGCCGCGTCGTGGCCCACCTCGGCTACGAGCAGGCCGCGGGCATGGAGGACTTCGAGCTCGGCGGCTATCCCGTGGTCGCCGACGCTCTGCACGGCTACATCCGCGACGACACCCTGGTGCTCGATCGCATCTACCGCGTGGTGGCGCGTCCGGTCGAAGCCGACCTCAACCAGGCCCCCGCGGGCGCCATCATCGGCGCGCGCATCATCGACGACCGCTTCGCGCGTGAGCTCTCCTCGCGAACCGGCGCCGCCGTCGCCTTCTACGTCGCTGATCAGCGCATGGCCTCCGGCGCTCCCGAGGGCTTCGACACCAGCCAGCTCGACCAGATCATGGGCGACCTCGGCGACGTCGACAAGGACCCCGAGTACAAGGAGAAGGGCCGCAGCAAGGTCCGCGTGATCGGTACGCTGCTCAGCGTGCAGTACACCAAGCTCCCGGGCGAAGCCTGGCAGCTCGGAGCCGGCTACGCCGTGGCTCGCTTGCCCGTGCACGTCGCCGGTCCGCTCGGCTTCTTCAAGACCGCTGACGACAAGGACAAGGAGCAGGCCAACGTGCTGCTTGCGGTGCTGGTCGCGCTGGTCGCTGCCGGGCTCGGCATCCTGTTCAGCGTCGTCGAGCACACGCTGCCGCTGCGCATCTTCAAGGGCGAGGCGCATCGCTTCGCCAAGAGCGAGGCCGATCACCTGCAGCCCAGCAAGTTCCGCGGCCTGTACCGCAAGATCGCCTCCGATCTGAACGACGGCATCGACGCGCAGCTCGCCAAGGGCGGCGGACCGCGACGTGGGCCCGCCGACTTCAAGGACGTGCTCGGCGACATCCCCGATCAGCCACAGATGAGCGCGTTCAGCATCCCCGGCGACCAGCCGGTGTCGTCGAACGGTGCCGAGCTCGGCGCTCCCCCGTCGGCGCCCGGCGGAGCACTGCCGTCTCCGCCGCAGCGCGCGCTCCCGCAGCCCCCCGCCGCCAAGGGCCGTCCCAAGCCG
>DATLIL010000025.1:0-14228 GCA_035539475.1 Polyangiaceae bacterium | reverse complement strand
GCACGAGCGCGGCCGGTTGGCAGCTCATCAAGCCCAGAAGCAGCGCGAGCCCAGCGACCCTCATGCCCGAGACCGCTGATAGTCGATGGTCCGGGTCAGCCCTTCGCTCAAGCCCACGAAGGGTCCGAGCAGCGAGTGGGCGAGGGTGGCGTCGAGCACCGAGCGCTCGAGATCTCCGGCGCGAGGGGGACCGGAGTCGAGGTCGGCGCCGCCGTTGCCGACGCGCTCCAGGATCGTGCGAGCGAGCTCTTCCGTGGTGACGCCGGTGCCGCTGGCGATGTTCAGCACCACCGGAGCGAGCTCGCCCTGCAGAGCGCGCACGTTGGCGCGGGCGACGTCGCCGACGTAGACGTAGTCGCGCACGCAGCCGCTATCGCCCTGGACCCGCCGGGCGTTGACGCGGAGCGTTCCGCCCGCCCGAGCCGTGTTGGTGAACACCGCCACCACGCCGGCCTCGCCGTACGGATCCTGGCGGGGACCGTAGACGTTCGCATAACGCAGCGTGCTGGAGGCGAGTCCGTGGTGCTGGCGGTAGACCGCGAGCAAGAGCTCGAAGCTGTATTTCGAGATGGCGTAGGGGCTCAGCGGCGCTGCGGCGAAGCTCTCGTCTGCGCGCGTGCCCTCGGGGATCTCGCCGTAGATGGCGCCACCCGTGCTGGCAAAGACGAGCTTCTTCACGCCGCTTGCGACGCAGGCGTCGAGCAGGTGGATGCCGCCCATGACGTTGATCTCGGCGTCCAGCCGAGGATCGCGGACGCTGACCGCCACGCTCGCCTGGGCGGCCTGGTGGCTGACGGCATCGGGGCTGAAGTCGGCGAGCACACGCCGGGTAGCCTCCGCGTTGCGCAGGTCCGCCTCGAACAGCTGAACCCCGTTCGGCACGTGCTCACGCTTGCCCGTGCTGAGGTTGTCCAGGACCGCCACCTGATGCCCGCCTTGCAGCAGGGCGTCGACCACGTGGCTGCCGATGAACCCGGCGCCGCCGGTCACGAGAACTCGCATGTCCCTCGCCAGATACTTCGACTTCCCTCGCGAGGGAAGCGGGGGTCGGCCAATGGGCCTGTTACTGGCTCTTGGCCTTGACGACCTCGCCCTGGGCACGGGTCAACAGGTCGACCGCCTTCTGGCGGTGCTGCTCGAATTTGTCGCCCTCGCCCTGGGCTTCTTTCAACAGGGTGATGGCCTTGGTCAGGGTGGCCTGAGCCTCGTCGAGCTTCGAATCGGCGGCGACGGCGGCGCCCGCAACGAACGACACGGCTAGTGCGCCGCACAGGGCAACGGTTCGAATCCAGGGTTTGATCGAAGGCTGGCTCATTCTATTTCTCCTGACCGTCTCGGGGGTCCCGCTTCAGGACCGCGTGGCCCGGGCGGCAAGCAATCGAGCAGCTTACTATATTACCGAAATGAGGTACGGGCGCCCCCGGCCAGATCTTCCCGCGCCTCGCTCAAGAAAATCCCGCTGAATGTCCTACCTCGACGCCCCTCCGGAGCCCATTGGCACCTTTCTCGATTGGTACGACGAAGCCGTTCGCCGCGGAGCGCCGTTTGCCGACGCCATGACCCTGGCGACCGCCGACGGCAACGGCCGTCCGTCAGCGCGCACCGTGCTGTTCAAGGGAGTGGTGGATGGCTGCGTGAGCTTCGTCAGCAACTTCGACAGCCGCAAGGGACGCGAGCTCGCACACAATCCGGCGGCGGCGTTGGTCTTCTTCTGGCCTGCGCTGGGGCGCCAGGTGCGCTTCGAGGGGATCGTTACACGCGCGTCCGAGGAGCTTTCCGAGCGCTACTTCAGGTCACGAGATCGCGACAGCCAGCTCGGCGCGTGGGCGTCGCCCCAGAGCGAAGCGATCGTTTCGCGCGCGGAGCTCGAGGCGGCCGTCGAGGAGGCACGAAGGCGCTTTGCCGGTCGAGACGTGGAGCGGCCGCCGAACTGGGGCATGTACCTGCTCGCCCCGGAATACGTCGAGCTCTGGATCAGTGGCGACCACCGTCTGCACGATCGCTTCGCTTACCGTCGTGACGGGGACGCTTGGCGCGGCCAGCGTCTCGCTCCTTAGTGGCTACTGCTCGAGCGCGTCGACGGGCAGAGCCTTGCCGGCTGCGAGCGCCTTTTGTTCCTTGGTGTCGCGCACGTCGAAGTCGTCGGCCGAGCGCGGGAAGACCGGCGAACGGACCAGGCTCTGTAGCGCGCTCAAGGTGCGTGCCGGCCGCTCGCGCGTGACCGTCACGGCATCCGGATCCTCGGCGCGCAGGTCATAGAGCTCCGGAAACGACGCCTCGAGCGAGAGGACCAGCTTGTACTCCTCGATCGGATCGATCAGGCCCACGCGCACGAGCACGTCCTTGGAGGCGGCCTGGAGGAGCAGCGGGTAGCGGCGCGGCGGCCGCTGCGGCAGGACATAACCGAGCAGGTCCTCGCCCTGGTAACCGCTGGTCGAGGCCATGGGATCCATGTAGCGCGCGAGCGTCGGGGCGACGTCGACGAGCGACACCTTCTCGTTGATCCGCCGCGGGCCGACGCCGGGCAGCTTGAGCCTGAGCGGAACGCGGATCAACGGTTCCCACAGGAACACGGAGTGCACCCAGAAGCCGTCGCGGCCGAGGGCCTCGCCGTGATCCGAGACGAAGAGCACGATGGTGCTGTCGAGGCGTTTGTCCTGCTCGAGCGCCTGCAGCAAGCGGCCGAACTGCTCGTCGATGGTGCGGGCGGCAACGCGGTAGCGCCAGGGCAGGCCTTCCGGGTCGTCAGGCACGCCGTGGCGTTTCGCGGCCTCCTCCAGGTAGGGCATGTCGAGCTGAGCCCAGTTGTGCTGGTCGAAGTTGAAGAGCCACAGAAAGAGTGGCCGATCGCGCTTCTGTCGCAGCGCGGCGATGCCCGAATCGACCACGTCCTTGGCCGTCGGCTGTCCGGCGCCGTAGCCCCAGACCTCGCGCTCCGCCGGATAGTCCTGGATGGCGACCGTGCGATCGAAATGAAACTCGGGGCGCAGCTTGCCGAGAAACTCCTTGGCGCTCTTGGCGATGACGAGCACCGACTCGTAGTCAGCGCGGCGCGCCACGCGCAAGAGGTCGTTCGAGCGCGTGACGCTCGGATCGTAGTTGCCGCCGGTCAGCGAGGGCAGGGAGCGCAGGGTGTCCGAGCCGGTGGCGTAGGCGCGCGTGAAGTCGAGCGCCGTGTCACCGAACGCCGTGGCGTTGGGCATCAGGCTGCGGTCGCTGGCCACGTCCCGGCGCAGCGTGTCGACGTAGTAGACGATGATGTCGTAGCGACGCTGACCGCCGCGCAGCGTGGCGAGCTGGCTCCAGACGTCGGGCGGCTCGTTCAGCGGCTGTTTGTAGCGGGGATGCAGCGAAACTTCCTTGAGGGCGTAGCGCTCACGCAGTCGCTCGATGCGCGACTCGGCGAGCCCGCGCCAGCCCGAGGGATCCGAGAGGAAGGCATCGGCGATCTGGAAGCGCCAGAGCATGCGCCCGACGTAGGCTTCTTCGAGCCAGACGTGCCTGAGTTTTTCGTCGATCCACAGGCGCACCCCCGGGGCGAGCGCGATGGCCGTGCTCCAGAGCATGGCGACCAGCCCGAGCGCGCGAAGCACTGGCGTCGCTCGTCGCTCGCGGCGCACCAAGCCCAGAAAGAGCAGCGCGAAGGCGGCCGCAAAGCACAACGTCGAGGCGAGCTCCACGATCGTGTGCACGCGCTGGTAGAGCATCACGTACTGCGTGAGGTCCAGCCACATGCCGCACGCGCCGCCAACGAGCAGGAGTGGCACGAGCGGCAGCCAGCGCCAGAGGTTGCCGCGCAGGGCGTTGCGCGCAGCCGCCAAGAAGAGCCAGCAGGTAGAGAAGGTGCCGAGACCCACGAGAACGCAGAAGGCCACCGGTCCCCAGACAGCCAGGGGCGTCTCCTGAACCTTCTCGCCCGAGAAGGTCCAGATCGCCGTGTCGATGGCGGCCACGCCTCCGACCAGGCCGTAGAACGTCGGCCGCAGCAGCGGCAGCCAGCGCCCGCGTTTTTCAACCCAGCGGCCGATGATCCACCATTCGATCGTGATGACGAGGGCGACGACGACACCGAGCAGGGTTCCCGCCAGGGCGTACAGCGCGAGCGACCCCAGGAGGTGATCCTTGGCCGGGACGTAGAGGAATCCTTCGCGGACGGTCGTGTCCGCGAGCACCAGGACGAACGCGGCCAGCACCGAGCTGCACAGACAAAGCGTCGCGGCACGCGGATGTACCCGCATGCTCTCGCTAGCGGTGGCCGAGTCGATGCGGCTCGTTCCCGGGTCGCTTTGAAACCAATCGGCGCGGCCGGCGCTCTGCACTTGCGCCAGCATATAGACCCGTCATTGGCTTGTCACCGCACGGGGAGCGCGGTAACGCGCTGCGTCAGTTTCGCCATGGATACGCCCGAGCCCGAACCACAACCCGAAGCCGCGCCGGACCCGATGAGGAGTGTCTCGGCGGCGTCGCTCGCTCTCACGATCCTGATGGCGTCGATGACGATGCTCTTCGGGGCGAGTGTGGTCGGGTACGCGATCACGCGCGCGCAAAACCCGGTGTGGCGCGTGGAGGGCATGCCCGGGTTGCCGTGGGGGTTATTGCTCAGCACGCTGCTGATTGCGCTCGTGAGCTTCGCGTTCCACCGCGCCGTGCGGGCGGTGAAGATGAACCACATCGAAGCGCTCGAGCGCTGGCTGTGGATCGCAGGCGGCGCCGCGCTCGCGTTTCTGGTCGCGCAGGCGCTCAACTGGCGCGTGATGATGACTGCCGAGGCTTCGGTAGCGACGCGCACGCTCTACGCTTTCACGTTTTACATGCTGACGGGCCTGCACGCTGCACACGTGGCCGGCGGTTTCGTTCCGCTCGGGATCGTGATGCGCAAGGCGCGTACGCGGGAGTATTCGAGCTCGCGTTTCGAGGGCGTGCGGCTCTGCCGGCGCTACTGGGATTTTCTGGGGCTGGTCTGGCTGGTGCTCCTGCTCGTCATGTTCCTGGGCTCGTGACATGGAAAGCACGCGCACGTATCTGTGGGATTTCTTCGGCCCTCATGCGACGCGGACGGCGGAGCACTTTCAGCGTCACCTGGACGAGTTCCTGAAGAAGAACGACTGCCCGGGACAGACCGCGCTGGAGTCGGAGGGTGAGGGACACCAGGCGGTGAGCTGCGTCGTCAGCAGCGAGTGGTGCGAGCGGATCGAGCGGGCGCTCCGGCCGAAACGCTGGCGCTGACTCAGGTCTGAACGCGAGCCAGCGCCGCGCGGGCCTCGTCGCGCACCCAGGCGTCGCCGTCACTCTGTGCTGCGCGTTCGAGCGCCGTGCGGCCGAGCTCGCCCAGCGCTGGACCGAGCTCACCCAGCGCCCAGGCGGCGTGTCCGCGCACCACGGCGAAATAGTGCTCGAGCGCGCGTGCGAGCGGCGCCTCGGCGTCGGCGTGACGGGTATTGCCGAGTGCGATGGCGGCGTTGCGCACCAGGGTCTCGCGACTGGCCCGGCGCATGGCCGTACGCTTGACGAACTTGCGGTAGGTCGACGAAGTGAGCTCGAGCAGCTCGACGAGGTCGAGCGGGGTGAGCTCTGGTCGCGCGCTGAACTCGGGCGCGCTCGGACGCGGCGCGGCCGAGGCGTTGAAAGGGCAGACCTCCTGGCAGACGTCGCAGCCGAACACGCGCGTACCGATCGCGGTGCGGAGCTCGAGCGGGATCACGCCGCTGTACTCGATCGTCAGGTACGAGATGCAGCGCCGGGCATCGAGCACATGCGCGTCGACGAAGGCGCCCGTCGGGCAGGCATCGAGGCAGGCGCGGCAGCTGCCGCAACGCGGCTCGACCGGCGCGCTCGGTGTGATCTCGACGTCGAGCAAGAGCTCGCCGAGTAGCACGTAGCTGCCCAGGCCCGGCGCGATGACCAGGGTGTTCTTGGCCTGAAAACCCACGCCGGCCCGGGCCGCCGCCTCGCGCTCGAGCAGCGGGGCGGTATCGACGCAGGCGCGTGCCATCACCGCGCGGCCGACGAGCGTCGCCGCTCGGTCGGCGAGGGCATGCAGACGCTCCTTGAGCAGCAGGTGATAGTCGCGGCCCCGCGCGTAGCGCGCGACCGTGCCGGTGAGCACCCGACCCTGTCGCGTGCGTAGTGGGACCGTCTCGGATCGCGACCCTGGATAAGCGAGGGCCGCCACGATGAGTGTGCGGGCACCGGCCAGGAGCACGCCGGGATCTGCGCGCAGCTCCGCTTGCGCCAGGTAAGCCATCTCACCGTGGAAGCCACGCTCGAGCCAGCTCTGCAGGGCGCGCTTGCCGCGCTCGAAGGGTTCTACCGGGGCGAAGCCAATGCGAGAAAATCCGAGCTCCAGGGCGGCCGAGCCCAGGGCGGCCGCGAGCTCCCCGGGCGCGGGAACGACCGAGGGGCCGGACGGCGCACCCTCAGCGGGAAGATGCTGGGTCGTGCCCTGCTGCATGGCAGAAGGTTAGCTCGTCGTGAGCAGCTGGGAATAAACCGGACATTAACTGCGTCCAGGCGCCGGCCAGGTTGTTGTTTGAGGCCCCCAACAGAAACGCTTTATGGTAACGCCGGGGCCGCCGGGTAGATGTCGTGATCGAGATCCAAGACCTCTATAAGTACTACGGGGACCGGCGAGTCGTCGGGCCTCTCACCACCACCATAGGACAGGGCGAAATCGTCGGTTTGCTGGGCCTCAACGGCGCCGGCAAGACGACGACCCTCCGCATCCTGGCCTGTGACCTCTTGCCCACCAGCGGTTCGGTCCGCGTCGGAGGGCTGGATGTCGTCGAAAAGCCGCACGAGGTGCGAGGCCAGGTCGGCTACTTGCCCGATCGACGCCCGCTCTACGACGACATGACCGTGCGCGAATACCTGGCCTACGCCGCCAGGCTGCGGCGGGTTCAGGGCAGCGGCGTCGAGAAGTGCGTGAGCGAGGCCGAGGAGCTCACCGAGCTCGGCGACGTACGCCACCAGCTGATCGGCACGCTCTCGCACGGTTACCGCCAGCGCGTGGGTATCGCCCAGGCCATCGTGCACCGGCCGGCCTTCGTCGTGCTGGACGAGCCGATCTCCGGTCTCGACCCCGTGCAGATCGTCGAAATGCGCGAGCTCGTGCGCAGCCTCCGCGGCGAGCACACCGTGGTGGTCTCGAGCCACATCCTGACCGAGATCAGCGAGACCTGCGACCGCATCCTGGTGATCAAGGACGGCGAGATCCGCTGGCAAGGCAGCGAGGCCGACCTCTCGTCACAGCTGTCGCAGGGCATGCGCGTGCAGATCACGCTGCGGGGCGGCGAGGCTCAGGCGCGCCAGGTCTTGCAGGGCATTCCCGCGGTCGAGAACGTGGAGACCGTGGACGCGGCAGAGTCGGGTGAGAGCCTGGTCACGCTGGTGGTGACGGCTGCGGGCGATCCACGCGACGAGCTCTGTCGCGCGCTCGTCGGCGCAGGCATCGGCGTGCTCGAGCTCGGGCGCCGGCGTGAGCTCGAGGGCCTCTTCCTCGAGCTCGTCAGCGAGCCCGTCGACGGTGAACGCCGCAAGAAGAAGCGGCGCGCTCAAGAAGCGGAGCCCGCCGAACAAAGGGAGGAAGCATGAGCCAGAGCCTGCTCATCGCTCGTCGCGAGCTCTACGCCTACATCCGCTCGCCGATGGGCGCGCTGATCATCGCTGCGGCCCTGCTGGGCGGCGGCATGTGGTTCAACTGGCGCGGCGTCGGCCAGCCGCTGCTGTCGGCCGAGGTCCTGGCCGTCTTCTTCGAGACCGCCAGCGGCATGGTGATGCTCTGTTCGGTCGTGCTCGGCACGCGCCTGCTCGCCGAAGAGCGCCAGTCCGGCTCGATGATCTTGCTCAAGACGGCGCCGATCAACGAACGCGAGATCGTGTTCGGCAAGTTCCTGGCCGGCTACTTGATGATCGTCGTCCTGATCGCGCTCACGGCCTACATGCCGCTTCACGTCTATTTGAACGGCAAGGTCAGTTTCGGCCATATCGCCGTGGGCTACGCCGGGCTCTTGCTGCTCGGCGCGGCCTCGATCGCCGTCTGCCTGTTTGCCTCGGCCCTCGCGAGCTCGCAGGTGGTGGCGGTGATCATCGGCGCCGCGCTCATGCTGGCGCTGGTGCTGCTGTGGGCGCCGGCCAAGGTCACCGAGCCGCCGCTCAACAAGTTCCTGAACGGCCTGGCGCTGCATCACGAGAACTTCAGACCGTTCATGAACGGCATCCTGCAGCTCAAGAGCGTGGCCTTCTACCTGGTGGTGACGTACTTCTTCCTGCTCTGCGCGAGCAAGGTGCTGGAGGCTCGGCGATGGCGATGAACGAGGCGAGCGAAGCTGCGCTGCCCGAAGGCGGGACCAAGAGCTCGGAGCCGGCCCCGCCGCCGCGAGCGGAGGTGCCCGCGCGCGCCGGTGAGAGCGCGCCCGGCTGGCTGCTCGGGCTGTATCTCGGCGGTCTCGCGCTGGTCTACGTGGGTGAGCGCGTGCTGTCCGGTCTGGAGAAGGGCGCCGGGGTCGTTTCGATCCTGGGTCTGCTCTGCGTGCTCGCGGCGACGCTGCTGCGCTTCTCGCCACGGTTCCGCGGCGGCGGCGAGCGGCGAGCGATCGAGACGCTGCTGGCTGGGCTGTCCGTGGTCGGTCTGGTCGGCCTGGGACTCTACTTCCTGTCGAGCCCCGCCGGAGCGGAGCGCTTCTTCGGCAACATGGAGGAGGTCAAGCGCACGAACGTCGTCGACCTCCTGACCGTGATCTGGGTTTCCCTGATCGCGATCGCGGTGCTGCCCATGATCTTCGCCGAGACGGCGCTGCGTCCGATGCGCTCGTCGGAGCGGCCCGAGGGGCGGCGCGTCCGCGCGGCCACGCTGGCGGGTCTGACGCTATCGCTCGCGCTGATCTACGGCGCGCTCTTCGTTTACGCCGCCGACGGCATCGGCTGGAAGGTGGACTACTCGTATTTCAAGACCTCGCGGCCCAGCGAGGCGACGCGCAAGCTGGCAGCCAGCCTGGGCGAGCCGGTCAAGGTCACCGCCTTCTTTCCCGAGGTGAACGACGTCGGCGCCGAGGTGAAGAGCTACCTGACTGAGCTCGCCAAGGGCATGCCCAAGCTCGAGGTCAAGGTGACCGACCGTCTGCTCGTGCCCAAGCTCGCCAAGGAGCTGCGGGCGACCAAGGACGGCGTGATCGTCCTGTCGCGTGGCACCACCAACCACTCGATCGACATCGGCACCGAGCTCGAGCCGGCGCGCGCCAAGCTGAAGACCCTGGACCGGGACTTTCAGGAGCAGCTGCTGAAGCTGGCCAAGGCGCGCATGACGGCCTACCTGACGGTGGGTCACGGCGAGCTCACCGACCAGCCGCGCGGCGCAGCCAGCGACAACCCGGCCCGCACGGGCAACATCGTGCGCACCCTGCTCACGCGCCAGAACTACCAGGTCAAGGAGCTCGGCCTGGGGCAAGGGCTGGCCTCGTCCGTGCCGGACGACGCCGATGTGGTGATGATCCTCGGCCCGACGGAGCCGTTCACCAGCGAGGAGATCGAGACCCTGAAGCGCTACGCGGCTCAGGGCGGCAAGCTCATCATTGCCGTGGACGCCGACGGCGTCTCGACCAAGAGCGCCGCCATCGTCACCGGCGGCGCTGCGGAGGCGGAGACTCCTGCGCCGAAGCCTTCGGCCAAGCCGGCAGGCTCGGCGGCGCCGGCCTCTTCGGCCGAACCCGCGCCCCCCGCCATCGACGTGAGCGCAGATATCGCCTTCCTCGACTCGCTCACCGAGCTCGTCGGGTTGAAGTTCTCCGGCGATGTGCTGGCGCACGAACGCCAGCACGTGGCGCTCAAGCGTAACGACTCCGATCGCACGCGCCTGGTCAGCACGAGCTTCTCGTCGCACGCCTCGGTCTCGACGCTGAGCCGCAATGCTCCTCGCGCAGCCGTGATCGTCTTCGGCGCGGGCAGCCTCGAAAAGATGCCGTCGACCACGGCCAAGATCGACTTCGTGGTGCGGGCGGCCTCGGGCACCTTCGCCGACAAGAACCGCAACTTCAAGAACGACAAGAACGTCGACAAGAGCGGCTCCTTCAACCTTGCTGCCGCGGTGACCCAGCCCATCACCATGGCGCCCGAACCCAAGAAGGAAGAGCCCAAGAAGGACGACAAGGCACCGGCCAAGAAGGACGAGCCCAAGGAGATGCGGGCCTTCGTCATCGCCGACGCCGACGCCCTGACCGACTTCGTGATGGGCGAAGTAGTCAGCAATCAGGTCATGTTCCTGGACGCCGTGCGCTGGCTGGTCGGCGAAGAGAGCCTGATGGGCGAACAGAAGACGGAAGAAGACGTGAAGATCGAGCGCACCAAGCAGCAGGATCTGACCTGGTTCTACGCCAGCATCTTCGGTGCTCCGCTGCTGGTCATGGCCGCAGGCGTGCTGATCAGCCGCCGCTCCAAGCGCGCTCGGGGAGGTAAGGCATGAAAGCGCTAGTGTTTCACGGTGGCGCTCTGGTCGTCGCGGCCGCGCTGGCCATCGGGGTCTGGACCAAGGACGAGTCGACGAGCAAGCAGGTCGCGTCGGCGCAGGTGGAAATCTGGGGCGGCTCGCCCGACCAGATCGAGCTCATCAGCTTCGACGCGCCCGCGCGCAAGGTCAGGCTCGAGGCCAAGAAGGACGAGCAGGGTCGGTACTACGTCGCCAGCGTCGAGAAGGAGAGCAGCAAGCCGGCGATGCCACCGCATCACCCCGCCGTCGACGGCGGCGCGGCCGAACCCGACGCGCCGGAGCCCGAAAAGAAGCGCGAGACGCAGCGCTTCATCGCCGTAAAGCAGGCCGACGACCTGGCCAACAAGCTGGCCCCGCTCATGGCGGTGCGCACGGTGGGCAAGATCGAGGGCGGCCGGGCCGAGGAGTTCGGGCTCGACAAGCCGGACGGTACGCTGAAGGTCAAGATCGGCGGCAAGGAGAACGCGCTCGTGATCGGTGCCGCCACCGGCGGCCAGGAGCGCTACGCCAAGCTGCTCTCGACCGGCGTCGTCTACGCGGTTCCCGGCGACATCGCCCAGAGCATGCTGGCCGCCGAGTCCAAGCTGCTCGAGCGAGCCTTTCACGGCTTCGACGACGTGGAGGTGACGCGGGTGAAGATCTCCAAGGGCGGCAAGTCTCGCGAAGCCGTGCGCCCCGCCGACAAGAAGACCGGCTGGGCCGACAGCGCAAACCCCGGCAAGCTCGACGAGACCATCGGCAACTACATGACGAAGGTGAACGGGCTGAAGGTCCTCGAGTACATCGAGAAGCCGAGTGCCCCACTACGGCCCGAAGACGCCGTCGTTCGCGTCGACTTCTTCGGCGGCATGAAGCCGCTCGGTTTCATCGAGCTCTACAAGGTGCCGGGCGAAAAGGGCAACGAGTACCTGGCACGCAGCGAGCAGGCGCGCTGGTACGTCAAGGTTCTGAGCAGCCTCGGCGAGCCGGTCGAGCAGGACCTGTCCGGCGTCCTCAAATAGCGTCGAGATCCCGGGCGCAGCGGAAGCCCGCCACGAGGATGTGCCACTCGGGCGGGTGATGGACGCGGTTGGTGACGCGCAGTCCGTCGCCGCGGTAGTTGAATGCGCCCCCACGCAGCACGCGCTCGCAGCTGGTGGGGATCGGATTCTTGCCGGTGAAGCCCTGTTGTCCGGTCGAGCGGAGCTCGTTCTGGGTCTCGAGCACCTCGGGGCATGAGCCCGGTACACCCTGAGCGGCCGTCGGCCGGCGGTAGGCGAAGGGATCGTAGACGTCCGCCATCCACTCCCAGACGTTACCGGTGAGGTCCAGGTGGCCGTACGGACCTTTCCCGTTCGGATACGAGCCGACCGGCATGGTCGCGCCGCCGCCGGTGCCGGGCTTGCGGCCATAACAGGCCAAGGTGAGCGGGTCGGGCGCGGTGTTGCCCCAGGCATAGCGCCGACCGTCGTCACCGCTGGCGGCCCGCTCCCACTCGCTCTCGCGCGGCAAGCGCTTGCCCTTGAACGCGCAGTACGCGCCCGCGTCGAACCAGGACACACCCACGACGGGCTGCGCCGGCTGGCGAAAATCGCGATCCTGGGCGCCGAAGCTGCCGGCCACGTTCTGCGGCGCCTTGCAGGCTCCCGCGCGCACGCACTCGCCGTAAGCGGCGTTCGTCACTTCCGTGCGGTCGAGCAGAAACGTAGCCACGGTCACCCGGTGCGCGGGACGTTCGTCGAGCTCACCCTCGTTGTCGGAGCCCATGACGAACTCACCGCCAGCAACGGGCAGCATGTCCTCCGGGATCTCGGGCAACGGACGGGGAGGGAGGCTGGCCGCGGGTGGCTCGGGCGGCGCGCCGGCGTCGTGCGGCTGATTGGTCGTGGCGGGAGCAGTGGGCGGCGCTGTCGCGGCGGAGGCGGGCAGGGGTGCTGGTGGCGCCGCGGGACTGCAGGACACGGCCAGCAGAAACGACCAGCACGCGCGCACGTCAGCTGCCGCCGTCGGTCTTTGCCGGTCCGGTCGGGCCGCGCGCCGTGCCGCCCTCTTTGAGCTTGTTGCCGCCGGCAGGCTCCACCACGGGCAGCTTCTCCCAGATCCCCTTGGCCAGGGCCTTCATCTCGTCGAGCTTGGCTGGCTCGTCCTTGCTGAGGTCCTTGAGCTCTTCGGGGTCGCTCTTCAGGTTGAACAGGTAGTGCTTGTACCCGTTGCCGACGATGATGAGCTTGTAGTCGCCCTGGATCACGGAACGCCGCGGGGGGTTGTGGCTGTCCTCGGTGAGCTCGCTGATGATCGGCTCGCGATTGTCGGGCGGGGCGCCGTAGAGCTCGGGCACCAGGCTCTTGCCCATGAACTCGCTCGGCGCGGGTACGTTCATCAAATCCAGGATCGTCGGCGCCAGATCGATGTGCGAGCGCCGCTCCTTGATGTGCCGCGGCGTGATGCCCGGCGCCCTCACGATCAGGGGAACCCGGGTCAGGACCTCCCATAGCTCGAAGGCATGCTTGTACATGCCGTGCTCGCCGAACGCCTCGCCGTGATCGGCGCTGATGATGATCGCGGTCTTCTTGCCCCATGGCTGCTGTTCGACCCAGTCGATCAGCTTTCCCAGCCAGATGTCGGTATGAAAGACCTCGGAGTCGTACTTGTCCTTGCCCTTGCTGCCGAAGTCGGGGGCCTCGTCGTGCTTGTTGTACTGATCGTGTGGGTCCATGTAGTGGGCCCAGGCGAAGAACTGTTTGCCGGTGTTTTCCGGCTTGCTCAGGAGCTCGATGCCGAGCTTCGTCATCTTCTCGCTGGTGATGTGGTTGTCCGTTTGAGGATCGAAGGTGATCCCCGGCACCAGCTCCCAGGTCGAGAAGCCCTGCTCCAGGCCCTTGCCCTTACCGAAGTACATGTGGCCGTGCCAGCCGATGGCCGCCGCGCCCTTCGCGGATAGAACCTCGCTGATGAACAGGTTGGCGGCGTAGTAGCGCTGGAAGAAGTAGCCGTCGCGATAGAGCGTGGACGGGTAGCGGCTGGTCAAGAAGCCACCCACGCTCTTGGCGGTGTACGACGAGAGCGAATAGGCGTTGTCGTAGACCACGCTCTCTTTGGCGAGCTTCGTCAGGTTCGGCGCGATGTCGCGCGGGTAGCCAACCCACGGCATGTCGGCACGCAGGCTGTCGACCGTCAGCAAGATGACGTTGAGCGGCTCTGCGGGGCGCTCCGGCTTGCCGGTAGGCGCGGCCGACGCTGCAGGCAGTGCATTGCCGCTTGCTGTCGGCTGGGAGGTCGTGGTGTTCGATGCACTGGGGGCGGGAGCCGCGCCTTGCGCGCGGTCTCCCTTCTCGCAGCCGGTGACAGCCGCGAGCCCAACCAGGGCCAAGCCAAGAATGCGACGAAAGGGCAACGCTACTCCGCGGAGATCTCCTTCTCGAGGTCGTCGAGTTTCTTCTCGAGGTTGACCGGGGTGATCTCCTTCTCTGCCTCTTCCTCGAAGTCCTCCTCCGTGGGCAAGGTTTCGAGGTCGATCTGCGGAGCAGCGGCCACCGCTGCCGCAGGCGTCGGTTCCGGGGCGGCCGTCGTGGCTGCCGGTTCGGCGCTCGGTGCGGTCGCAGCCTCGTCCTTCTTCTCACAGGCGATGAGAGTCAGGATTGCTAGCGGAATCAGTGCTTTGCGAATCATTTCTCACCTGCCTTTTCAGGTTCAACAGCGCCCTTGGCGGGTGCCGTGCCAGGGGCGCCGGTGGCGGCCGCGGGGGCAGCCGAGTTGGCGGCCGCAGCCGTCC
>DATLIL010000024.1:0-6921 GCA_035539475.1 Polyangiaceae bacterium | reverse complement strand
CGCGGGTCCGACGCTGCCGCCGCCTCCTCCGCCCGAGCAAGGCGAGCAGAGCCGCGAGCTCGAGCAAGGTCACCTGCTCTTGTTTCCGAGCACTGAACCGGAGCGGCTTCTGGCCCGCCCCGTGCGTCTGACCGAAGACGGCGCCTGGACCATCGCCGACGCGCGCAGCCCCGGTTGTGAGGTGGAGGTCCGCACCGTGCCCTCGAAGTACCGCATCCGTCGGCGCGTGAAGCTCGAGAGCCTGACGGCCTTCTCGGGCACGTTCGGCGAGCTGCTCGGCATCGAGGCGGGTTTCGGCAGCGCCACCGAGGCCGATATCGACATCGAGAACAGCGCCGTATTGAAGGCGGACACTCGCGGTGACTGCGACCAGGTCTACGTCGATCAGGTGTTCGTCGGCACCGGACGGCGAAAGCTCCTGGCCAAGGCGGATGCGGCCGCCAAGGCCTCGCTGATCGTGCCCGGCGCGCCCGGAGCAGGCGTCGACAGCAAGAGCATCGTCGTCGACGAGACGGCCTGGGAGTCGCCGCAGGCCTACGCCTTCACCTACCGCGAAGCGGGCAGTGATCACGGTCTCGCGCTGCGCGTCGAGATGCCCACCAGCATCGTGGAGGGTCAGGAGGTCACGCTGCGCATCGAGTCCGACGAGGCCGCCTACCTCGTGGTCTACTACCGGGACGCGGCCGGCAAGGGCGCGGTGCTGTGGCCCTCGCACCAGGAGCAGAGTCCGATGGTGCGCCCTGGGGCGCCGGCTTTCTTGCCGAGCGCCAGCGAGCGTAGCGCCGGCGTGCGGCTGCAGGCAGCGCTGGTCGAGCCCGGGCAGCCCGCACGCGAGACGCTGATCGTCTACGGCTTTCGCGATCAGGCCGACTACGCCCGCGTGAGCCCGCCCCCGGGCGCATCGTTCGAAGACGGGACCCACGCCGCGGCGCACCTGACGGCGCAGATGGACGAGCTGCCCTTGCAGCGCTGGACGCGGAGCATCGTGAGCTACCTGATCACACCGAAGGAGCCGCAATGAAGCGCCTCTGGCTTTCGGCCGGGCTGGCAGCGCTGACGAGCTGCGCGTCGTCCTCGCCTCACCTGGTCTCCAAGGCACAGACGCGCAACGTGCGCGTGTACGTGCACGATCCGCCGATCCTGTCGAGCAGCGACGACGATTGCCGGCCCTTCTATCCCGTGCTGCAGAAGAGCTTGCCCTACGCCGTGCGCCACGGTCTGGCGGACAGCGGTTTCACCGTGGTCAAGAGCCCCGCCGAGGTGCACGACGCCGAGGCAGTGATCAACGGCAACCTCAACTTTTGCAGGAAGGCCGGCACCTGCGTCAACGGCAGCGCCGAGGTCACGATCGTGAGCAACGGGCTCGTGGTCGAGCGCCATCGCTACGACACCGGCGGCGGGCTGTGCGCCTCGGCGCCCACGGTGGACGAGTTCCCGCACGTCTTCGTCGACGGCCTCGAAGATCGCTTGCTCGGCTCGCAGCCGGTCGCGCAGCTTGCCCGCGACGTGAGCGTGATCAAGGCCGACTTCGAAGCGGGGCGGATCAAGCCCGCAGCGCCAGCGGCCGCGGCTGGCACCACGACCGCGGCGAGTCCTGGGACGCCCGCCGCCTACGTACAGGGCGCGCCACAGCCGAACGCCTTCGCGCTGATCGTCGGTATCGAGAAGTACCGCGACGTGCCTCCGCCCACGGGTGCCCGCGCTGACGCTCAGGCCTTCGCCAGGCTGGCCGAGCGCACGCTGGGCGTACCCGAAGATCACGTGCGTCTGCTCATCGACGAGCACGCCACGCGCGGCGACCTCGAGAAGGCGCTGGCCTGGCTCGAGCTCAACGTGCCCGCCGGCGGCCGCGTCTACTTCTTCTACAGCGGCCACGGCGCCCCCGACCCCGTGAGCGGCACTGCTTACGTGTTGCCCTACGACGGCGATCCCGCTGCGCTCGACCAGACGGCGCTGCTGCTCAGCGCCGTGACCGAGCGCCTGGCGCGCACCAAGGCCGCCGAGTCCGTGGCCTTCCTCGACGCCTGCTTCTCCGGCACCGGCGGCCGCTCGGTGTTGCCCAAGGGCGCGCGCCCGCTCGTGCGTGTGCAAGCGCCGGTCATCGCGCGGGGCGTGGCCGTGCTGGCTTCGTCCAGCGGCTCCGAGATCTCGGGCGCCACCGCCGACGGTCAGAACGGACTGTTCAGCAAGTACTTGCTGGAGGCCCTCGGCGGCGCCCTGGCCGACGCCGACAACGATCTCCAGATCTCGATGGGCGAGCTCTTGAGCTTCATCGAGCCCCGCGTCGCTCGCGATGCGCGCCTCGAAAATCGCGTCCAGACGCCGAACGTGACAGTGCCCGACGGTCGCCCGCCGGGCACTGTGTTCGTCGCCTTCGGCGTCAAACGCTAGAGGGCGGGCGGCAGCGTGATCTCGTAGATCGGCCCTGGCGGGGGATCCCAGTTGCCGTAGTCCGAGATGTACACCTTGTTGCCGACCAGCACGGCATCCATGGCCTTGTTGAAGCCTCCGACCAGCTTGGTGACCCTGGCCGTGTACTCGTCGCCCTCCTTGATCAACTCGAGGTGAGCCAGGCTGGGCTCGAGCCCGATGGTGCCGCCGGCAGCGCCGAACATCAGCATCAGACCCTTGCCGTTGAACTCACCGCAGAGCTCGCCCTTGTAGTCGAACATCATGCCGAGCGGCGAGAGATGCGGCGTCAGCGTGTTGCCCATCTCGACGTCGATGATCGTACCGTCGGACGGGTCTCGCTCCTTGAGGTAGTCCGGCCCGAGGTTGACCATGGGATCGCTGAAGCCGCCGGGAGACTCGGGGAAGGCGGGGTCGTTCTGGTAGAAGCCCGTGATGATCTCGACTGGACCGGCGCCGCCACCGCCGCCCGCGCCGCCGTTCGGCGTGGTGTCGGTGTCGATCGACTGGAAGCCCGCGCCGCGCTGCAGCAGGAGGTCTTCGGTCGGATCGTAAGCCGGATCGGTCTGCGCGTTGGCCCGCGTGCCGAGGCGCCACGGGAAGCCGTAGTGCTGGCCTTCGCGCAGCCAGTTGATCTCCTCGGAGTAGTCGGCGTCCGGACCGTTTTCACCCGAGATGAGATCGCCGTTCGGGGCGAAGGTGGGGTCGAACGAATTGCGCGTGCCGTCGGCGAAGAGGTAGTCGGCCAGCGCGTCATCGTCGTTCTCGAGGAAGATGTCGTCGCCGTCCGACGGGATGCGGAAGATGGCCGAGGTCAGCGGCACCTCGCGCGTATCGGGGAAGAGACCGCCCACGTCTTGCACCTCACCGTGATCGGTGCGCGAGCCGCTGTTGAGGTACAGGTCGGCGCCGTCCGGGCTGACAGCGATGCCGTTGAAGCGGTGATCGAAGTTGGTGTTGCTGTTCGGATACGGCTCTGTATGAGCCACGAGCGACCAGGTGGTGGCGCCGACACCACTGATTGCCTCGCCGCGCACGATGAACGCGGTGCCCGTCTGCGTCGTTTTGTTGATGCAGTTGTTGACCAGGTACAGCGTGCCGTCCGGGCCGATGTTGAAGCCCTGGAAGCTGTGCTCCACGACGTCGAGCACGTCTTCGTCGCAGGCCATGCCGGTGGTGGCGATGATCAGGCTGCCCTCGTGCAGCTGCGTGACGGTCGACGTGTCACCGTCACCGACGTTGAGCATGTAGATGTCGCCGCCGAGATCCATGTACAGGACGCTGCCGCTCGTGGGATCGACCGCCAGGCGTACGGCCTTGGTCGGGGGCACGAGCAGCTCGCGAACGCCGATGTCGTCGCGTGTCGTCGTGAGGGCGGTGTCGTTGTCCTGGGCGCTGGTGTCGCACTCGGGCGCCTCGCTCACGCCGCCACCACCGCCTACGGCTTCTCCGGCGCCGCCGCCCTCGCTGGTCCCGGCCGTGCCCGCGGTGCCGCCCTTGCCGCCCGTACCGCCCTTGCTCGTCGTACCGCCCTTGCTCGTCGTGCCGGCCGAGCCGCCCTTGCCGGCAATTCCGGCGCCGCCTCCGTCGTCGTCGTCCTCCCCACAGGCGACCAGCGGCAGCATGGGGGCCAGAAGCATCCAGAACATTCTCTGCGCACTTCTCATCGGCGGCACTCCTTCTCAGTGGAAGTTGGAACACAAAGCGATAACACGCACTCGCCTGATCGTGACTGTTGCTATTCGCCTCCATGAGCAGATTTATTTTTCGAGCCGAGCAGAGTTCGCGTGATGCCGAGCGGCGGCAATGCAGGTCTTGCGCGAGACGAGGTGTCTTCGTGCAGGTCTGGCTGCTGCGAGGTAGGAGCTGTCGCGACGCCCACACCTGCGCGCGCAGCAAGTGGCGCGGAGTACGAGTAGCCTTATTTGTCTGGGCGCAGAAATGAGAAGAGCCGCTCTGGGTTGCGACCCAGAGCGGCTCTTGTTTGGCGCGAAGCGGAAGCGACTTACTTGCGCGCGGCAGCTTCCTTGGCCAGCTGCTCCTTGTACTTCTTGATCATCTCTTCTTGCTCCTGCCTCGGCACCGGAGCGTAACGAGAGAATTCCATGGTGTACTGACCCTTGCCCTGTGTCGCGGAGCGCAGGTCGGTGGAGTAGCCGAACATGGTGTTCAGCGGCACCTCGGCGGTGACGGTCACGGTCTCACCGCTGATGGTGTCCATGATCGCGCCGCGGCGCTGGTTGATCTGGCCCACGACCGAGCCCTGGAACTCGCTCGGCGCCTCGACCTCCACCTTCATGATCGGCTCGAGAATGGTCGGCTTGGCGCCAGAGTAGGCCTCACGGAAGCCCTGCAGCGCGGCCGTCTTGAAGGCCATTTCGGACGAGTCGACCGCGTGGGACGCGCCGTCGTTGAGCGTGACGCGGACGCCTACGACCGGGAAGCCGATCAGCGCGCCCTTCTTGATGCTTTCCTTGAAGCCCTTGTCGCAGGCCGGAATGAACTCGCGCGGGATCGCGCCGCCGACGATCTCGTCCACGAACTCGTAGGTCTCGACCGCGTCCGCGGGCAGCGGCTCCATGAAGCCGCCGATCTTCGCGTACTGACCCGAGCCGCCGGTCTGCTTCTTGTGCGTGTAGGCGATCTCGCTGCGCTGCGTGATCGTCTCGCGGTAGGCCACCTGCGGCTTGCCGGCGACGACGTCGCAGTTGTACTCGCGGCGCATGCGCTCCATGTAGATGTCCAGGTGGAGCTCGCCCATGCCGCTGATGATGGTCTGCTGCGACTCCTCGTCCTGGTGCACGCGGAAGGTGGGGTCTTCCTTGGTGAAGCGGTTCAGCGCCTTGGAGAAATTCGCCTCGGAGGCGCGATCCTTCGGTGCGACCGCCAGCGAAATCACCGCCGCCGGCACGTGCATCGAGGTCAGCGTGATGGCCTGCTTGCCGTCGGTGAAGGTCTCGCCCGAGCTCGCCTCGACGCCGTAGAAGGCGACGATGTCACCGGCCTCGGCGAGCTGGATCTCCTCGCGATCGTCCGAGTGCATGCGGAACATACGCGGCACGCGCACCTTACGGCGCTCGTTCGAGATGTTGTAGATGGTGTCGCCCGCGCTCACGGACCCCTGATACACGCGGAAGTAGGTGAGCTGGCCGTACTTGTCCTGCTGCAGCTTGAAGGCCAGACCGACGAACGGCTTGCTCGAGTCGGACTCGAGCACGACCTTCTCTTCACCCTTCTCCTGGTCGTGGCCCTCGTTCTTCACTTCCTTGGGGTTCGGCAGGTAGTAGACGACGCCGTCGAGCAGCAGCTGCACACCCTTGTTGCGGATGGCGGAGCCGCACATCACCGGGGTCATCTTCAGCGCCAGCGTGGCGCGGCGGATGGCGGCGCGGAGCTCCTCGACGCTGATCGGCTCTTCATTCAAGAACTTCTCGCCGAGCTGGTCGTCGACGTCGGCGACCTTCTCGATGATCTCCTGGCGAGCAGCCTTGGCCTGCTCGGCGTATTCGGCCGGGATCTCCTCCTCGCGGACCTTCTCGCCGTCTTCGCCGTCGAAGAAGAAGGCCTTGCCCACGATCGGATCGATGATGCCGGCGAACTTGTCCTCGGCGCCGATCGGCACCTGCAGCTTGACCGAGTGGTGGCCGAGCTTCTCCCGGAGCATGTCCGAGACGCGGTCGTAGTTCGCGCCGGGGTTGTCCATCTTGTTGACGAAGGCGATGCGCGGCACGCTGTAGCGCTTCATCTGCCGATCGACGGTGATCGACTGGCTCTGCACGCCCTTGCCCGAGTCGAGCACCAGGATCGCGCCGTCGAGCACGCGGAGCGCGCGCTCCACCTCGATCGTGAAATCGACGTGGCCGGGGGTGTCGATGATGTTGATGTTGTACTCTTCGAGGTTGCCCTTGTGGCCCTTCCACACGCAGTACGTCGCGGCGGACTGAATCGTGATGCCCTTCTCACGCTCCAGGTCCATCGAGTCCATCTTGGCGCCGACGCCGTCCTTGCCGCGCACCTCGTGGATGGCGTGGATGCGACCCGTGTAGAACAAGATGCGCTCGGTGAGCGTCGTCTTGCCCGAGTCGATGTGGGCGGAGATACCGATGTTGCGGATGCGTTCGAGGGGGATACGGGTTGCCACGGGTGACTTCTCGAGGTTTGGGGAGCCGCCCCCCTACCGAAACCAGCCCGGGAAGGGAAGCAGCACCGCGAATGGCCCGGATTTCAGCCCGGCGCGCCGCGCCTACTAGCACAACCCTGGCGCGAGCCAACCAATGCCTTAGGGGAATTCAGATTGCAGCGGAATTTGCTGGCGAGACGTCCGGGCTCATCCAACTGCCGCCTCGCTCGCTCGCAACGCAACCGAGTCCTCGAGCGACCGATGGGGGGCGATGGGTCAACGACGAGGCGAGCCGGACGAAGATGCGACGAGGGCCAACGAGGGAGTCTTCGGACGCCTACGTCACGAGCTACGAGCACGGCATTACAGTCCCCGGACCGAGCGAGCCTACG
>DATLIL010000023.1:0-6949 GCA_035539475.1 Polyangiaceae bacterium | reverse complement strand
GCGTTATAGTCCCCTACCCTTGAGTACGACCTTCATGCAGCCCGCGGTCGAGCTCCCCGCGCCGCAACCCGGCCTGTTTGCGCTGATCCGCTCGGACATCCGGCGCAAGCAGGAGCACTACGTCCTGGTCAATCGCTTCTTCAACAAGTGGATCAAGATCGGGATGCAGCACGGCACGCTCGCCGTCGTCGTCTACCGCTTTGGTCATTGGGCCTTCACGCGCAAGAGCAGCTTGGCGCGCGCGCTGTTCGGCGCCCTGTACCGCTCGTGGGCGCTGCCGGTGACCTGGCTCAGCCGCGTTTACATCAATCCACGCACGCCGATCGGCAGCGGCTTCGTGATCCACAACTTCTCGGCGGTGTTCGTCGACGCGGTGAGCATCGGCGAAAACTTCACCATCAATCAGGGCGTGACCATCGGTCCCGACTACAAGCACAACGGTGTGCCCACGCTCGGTGACAACGTGTTTCTGGGCAGCGGCGCAGCCGTGCTCGGCAACGTCACGCTGGGCAACAACGTCGTGGTGGCCGCCAATTGCCTGGTCGGTCGCTCGATCGCGTCGAGCTCGGTCGTGGCCGGCGTGCCCGGCATCGTGGTGATGAAGGACATTCCGGCGGATTACGTGGGCAGTGTCCCAGCTCACATGAAGTGACTTAGCGCTTGCCCTCGGCCGCGCTGCGCTGCCCTCGGCCGCGCTGCGCGCGACCTCGAGGTTTCGTGTTTTGCGTTTCGGTGACCCTGTGCGCTTGGCCTTCCAGGCGTTCCGGAAGCAGTCGGCGCCTGTTCGGTCAGTTTGTTGTGACTCGGGTCTCCCTGGATGATCGAGATCTGCTTTGGACAAGATCCCCAAGCTGGATCCAGCTCGGGTCCGCTCACGCGGCCCTCGCGATCAGCAAACTCTAGGGTTATCTCACCGCTTGCCTAGCGCTCGCCCCAGGAACGCCCAGCCTTTGCCTGCCTCGACGTCGTAGTACTGCGCGACGACGTGGCGCACGCCGGGGAGCACCTCGTACTCGTGCTGGATGCCGAGCTCGCCGAGCACCTCGTGGAGCTTTTGCACCGAGTGACGCGTGCCGTCGTCGGAGCCGCCCACGAGCCGAATGGCGAGACCGCTCGACTGCACGCGCTGCAGGTTCTTGCGGAAGAGATAGGCCGGAGTGTTTTCTTCGAACTTGGCAGCGTCGCCGCCGAATACGTTCGAGAAGATCGCCGCGTCGGGGCCGCGCATGCCGAGGCTCGCATCGAGCCGCGGAGCGCCGTACGCCACGACCGCGCCGAAGCGCTCTGGATACTTGGCGGCGAACTTGAGCGCGCCGAAGCCACCCATCGAGAACCCCATCAGCATGCGCCCGCCGCGCTCCGCCAGCGTGCGGTAAGCGGCGTCGACGTGCGGCACGAGATCGTCGATCAGCATCGTCTCGATCGGCCAGGAGCCGTCGGGACTGTTGGTGTAGAAGCTCTCCTTGCCGCCGTTGGGAAAGACGATGATGGCTTCCGGCAGCTGTCCGGCAGCGACCGCCGCGTTCAGATAGCGTGCGACGTGCGTCGAACGCTGTTCGTCGCCGCCCTTGCCGTGCAGCCAGTAGATCACCGGATAACGCTGCTGTCCGCTGGCGTAGCTCGGTGGCAGCTCGATGCTGAAATCGATGGGCTTGCCGCTGATCTTGCCGCTGAACGTCTGGTGTCGGGCGTCGCCTGCCACACCCGCGCTGGGGCGTTCGGGCCGTGGAGCGCTGGCGCTCGGAGCGCCGGCAGCGCCCAGGCCCTGCGCCAATCTGGTGACGTCGTCTGCGAGCTCGGGGTTGGCGAGATCCGCAGCGTAGACCTCGACGTAACGCAGACGGTACGCAAGCGCCGCGTCGACGGCGCGGCTGAACATCTCCTTGGCCGTGCAGGGCGAAGCACCGCGATCGAGCCGGCACGTCTTGGTGTCGCTCGCCGGCCACAAGAACTGCGCCGCCGACCAGGGATAGGCGTCACGGATCACGTCCCAGCCGAAGAGCTTGTCGCTGGTGTCGGGGCGCGGCGTGGGGGCCGCCAGATTGTGGCGCTGCACGACGAAGCGGCGCGGGTAATGCTCTGCGGCGTAGGCCATGAGCGCCCGCGCCACGGCGTCCGGCTTCGTTGCCAGCCCGGGCGGCACGCGCCCCACGGCCATGCGCACGAGCTGACGCGGAAACGCCTGCATGGTGGCGTCGATGATCTCCTTGCAGGCCGCGATCAGGCGCTCTTCCGAGAAGCCGGCGCGCTTCCATGCCTCCACGGCCGCGGGACCGCCGGGGATGTTCCAGTCGTCGGTCGTGGCGTTGGCGCACTGTGCAGAGACGAGCTCCAGCGCGGGCTGGCTCGCGTAGCGCCGGCCGAGCTCGGCAATCAGTCGCTTCTTGTGCCGGATCAGCTCGGCATCCCAGAACACCGGTATCTCGATCGATTGACCGAAGCTCGCGTGAAACGCGTTGTCGTCCTGAAACACGAACTTCTCGCTGGGCTTGCCCCGGAACCACTCCGGCGTGTTGCGCCCTCCGGAGGTGATGACCAGGCTGACGCGTTTTCCGGCGCCGGCCACGCGCGCGATCTCACCATCGAAATAAGAGAAATCGTAGCCGCCCTCGCTGGGCTCCACGTCCTGCCACTCGGCGCGCACGACCACGCCCACGACGTTCGGGTGTGACAGCACGCCGGCGGGAACTTCTTTTCGGGCCTGCGTCAGCGCGAACACTCCGACTGGAACCGCGGAGGCGGCAACGCTGGCCGCCGGTCGCGGCGCGGCCCCGTCCGGCGCATCGGCCTCACGACGCGCTGCACAGTGCACGAAGAAAGCGCCCAGTAACGACACCAAGAGCGCGCCGCCGGCGGTATAGCGCCAATGCATTTTGAGCCTGGTCAAAGTGTCCTTCACCACTGCCACGTTGACCGCGAAAGTATCGTCAATGCAGGCTTGCTCGACAAGCCCCGCCGAGCGCCAATCGTGCTACGAAAGCGCAGCTGGCGGTGATCGTATGAAGGCCCGAAAAGGTATTGCGAGCGGCTCGTGATGGCCACTCCGATCGCACATTCGTTGGCGGGGCTTTGTTGTCTCGGGCTCGTGCGCGTCGCAAGGTCCAAGGACCAGGTCGCGCTCACGCCAGCCACGATGCTGCTCGCGGCTTGCGCGGCGTGCCTGCCGGATCTGGATCTGGTGCCCAGCCACCTGTTGACGGGTAATCTCGCGCGCTTGCACAGCGGGCCCACGCACAGCCTCGGCTTCGCCGTGCTGGCGGCCGCCGTCGCCTACGCCGTGCTGTGGCGCTCGCGACACCGGCTCGATCTGGCGCTGGTCGTCGCGCTGTCGGTGGCCTCGCACGCGCTGATCGATCTCTTCACCGGCCCGCACCTGGGCGCGTCGCGGAGCTATGGCGTGCCACTGCTCTGGCCTCTCGTCACGGACAGGCTCGCGCTGCCGCTCACGCTCTTCATGGGCGTGAAACACGGCAGTGTTTCCATCTGGTTCACTTGGGTCAACTTGCGAGTCGCGCTGCTGGAGGTACTCATGTTCGTGCCTCCCTCGCTGCTCGCGCTCCTGCTGAGCCGCAAACGCGCGGCTCTGGCCGGACAGCTAGACGTTCGAAGGTCATGAAGTTCCTGACGTTGCTCAAACGCACGGCGCTCTACGCCGTCCCTGTGGTCCTGTTCGCCGGCGTCGCGGTCCTGTTCGTCCGCATGCGCACGCATCGCACGCTGACGGACTCCGACTACGCCCGAGATCACGGCGCGCCGCTGCCGGTGCGCGTGTTCCGCGTCGATGACGCGCCGCTCAACCAGAGCATCCCGGCCGAGTGCACCACCCGGCCCAACCCGCTGGTGGAAGTGCGCGGTCGCGTCGCCGGTCGCACCGTGCTCGCCACTCACGTCAAGGTGGGCCAGAAGGTGAAGAAGGGCACGCTCCTGGTTTCGCTGGACGACAAGCCCGAACGCCTGGCGATCCAGACCGCCAGCGAGCGCGTGAGCTCGTACCAGCGCGTGGTGGGAGAGAACACCAAGCTGGTCGACTACTACAAGGGCGTGCGCGACGAAGGCGTGGGCCTCGAGCGCGATCTTCGCGTCGCCAGCGTCGAGCTCGCCAAGGCCCAGGCCGAGCTCGCCAGGGCCGAGGTCGAGGTCAAGACCGGCCAGTCCGAGCTCGAGTTCACGCGTGTGATTTCGAGCGTCGACGGCGTGGTCATGACCGTGGCGATGCCCGGTGAGGCGTCGCTGCCCGATACGCCGCTGGCCTCGGTCGCCGCGATCGATCCGATCATGCTCGAGTGCGCGCTGCCCGAAGAGAAGCTCGCCTTCGTCAAGCCGGGCGCCACCATGCACTCGACCTTCCAGGGCCGCCCGGGTGAGGCGTTCCAGGGCGTGATCAAGGACATCGACGCGCTCGGTCGCGAGCGCGAGCGCGTGCTCACGCTGCGCGTCGAGGTGCCGAACCCGAACGGCGTGCTGCTACCTGGGTTGCACGGCGTCGGCGAGATCAAGAACGAGCAGAAGACGCTGCGCATCCCCAGCGTCGCACTGCTCAATCCGCGCGCCGACCTGGCGCAGGTCTTCGCCATCGAAGGCGCCAACAAGGCGCGCTTGCGCAAGATCGGCGTGGGGGCTTCGGCCGGCGGCTACGTGCAAGTGGTGCACGGCCTCGCGGCGGGCGATCAGGTGGTCGTCGCCGGTCAGCTCGGCCTGCGCGAAGGTGACAACGTCCGTGTGACCGAAGACGCGCCTCAGGGAGCCACCAAGTGAGCGGACGCCGGCTGGTACGCAACTCGCTGTTCATGACGGGCAGCGTGGTAGGCGGCGGTCTGCTCTTGTTCTTCATCCTGGTGCTCTGCGCCCGCTACATCGGCGTCGAGCAGTTCGGCAAGTTCACGCTGGTCATCACCATCGCGGCCATTTTCCAGCTCTTTGCCGACGGTGGTCTGGTCAACATCACCATCCGTGACGCCGCGCGTGACACGGAGAAGAGCGGCGAGATCCTCGGCGCGACTCGCGCGTTGGCCTGGCTGATGACGGTGGTGCTCGGCGCACTCCTCGTGCTGGCTAGCGAAATCCTGGTCCAGGATCGCTCCTTCAAGATCACGCTCTACGCCATGGGCGCGGCTGCCCTGGCCGCCCTGCACGCCTCCGTCTACGCCGCGATCCTGCGCGCGCACGAAGACATGGGCATCGTGGCCGTCAGCGGCATCGCACACAAGGTCGTGCTGCTCGGCATGGTCGTGGCCGCGATCAAGCTCGACGCCAAGATCGAGGGCGTCGCCGTTGCGCATCTCGCCGCCAACTTGCTGCAGTGGTTCTTTCACGCAGCTCTCGTGCGTTCTCGTTACGCCCGCTCGCGCCTGCGCCTGGATCGCGCGCACGTCGCCTACCTGATGCGCGAAGCGCTGCCGCTCGGCGCGGGCGTGGTGCTGCGCCGTTTCAACGTGCATTTGCACACCTTCCTGCTCACCGGTCTCGCCGGCGCGATGGCCGTGGGTCTGTACAATTCGGCCTACCGCTTCCTGCAGATGATCGAGGTGGGCGCGCTGGCGCTCGCGAGCGTTCTCTTCCCGGCCCTGGCCAAGCTGCAAAAGTCGTCGCAGGAGCAGTTCAACAAGCTCTACTCGGACAGCCTGCGCATGATGGTCGTCGCCAGCGCGCCGGTCGGCGGCCTTCTGGCTGCCCTGGGCGACCGCTACGTGATCGTGATCTACGGCGACAGCTACGCCTCGGCCGGCATCGTGCTGAAGATCCTGGGCGCCTCGCTGATCTTCCTCGTCCCCGGCGCACTGGCTCACTCGGTCTTCTCCGCGCTCGGCCGGCAAGCGTCGTTCATGCGCGTGTCGCTGGCCGGCATCGTCGCCAACGTCGTCATCGGCGGCGCGATGATCCGCTTCTACCAGTCGACCGGCGCCGCGCTCGCGACGCTATCCACCGAGCTCGTCACCTTCATCGTCGCTGCCTGGTACTTCCGCGCCGAAAAGGTGGTCGTCGACTACACCGGCATCTACCTGCGCGCCGCTGTCCCCGCCGCCATCCTCGCCATCCCCGCTTCGTTCCTCGGGCACTCCTACGGCCTGCCCGGCCTGATCGCCGCCACCGCCATCTACGGCATCGCCTACGCCGTCGCCGCCTTCCTCTGCGGCGCGATCACCCCCAAAGAGCTCGCCCTCATCGCCGGCCGACGCCGCAAACCCCAAGCCGACGCCGTCGCCAACCTCGAACCGCAGAGCGGCAACTAAGCCCTTGGCTCGGCTGCGCTGCGCGCAGCCTCGCGGTTTGTTTTGTTTTGCGGAGTGCCTCCGCATTGCGCCTGGCCTTCCAGGCGTTTTGTTGGCAAGCCGCGCCTGTCCGGTCAGTTTGTCGTGACTCGGGTCTCCTACGTGGATCGAGATCTGCTCGTGCCAAAGATCCGTGAAGTGGATCCATGCTCGGCCGCTGACGCGGCCTCGCGGATCCCTGTAACGACGCCGCACGGAGCCTGCATCCAGCCCGAATGGGACCGCGAAGGAGAGCACTGGCCCCTGTTCGTTCGTTCCGAGAGTTTCGTTCCGAGAGTTTCGTTCGAAAGTTTTGCGACCGCACACCCTCAAGTTTCCCAAACGCCGTCGCAGGCGATCGCGAGGCTCGCGTCAGCGAGCCGAGCTGGATCCACCTGTGGGTCTTGGCACCGGCAGATCACGATCCGCGAGGGAGACACGAGGCACGACAAACTGACCGGACAGGCGCCGACTGCTCTCAGGTCACCCGGAAGGCCACGCGCGCTGCGCAGACACTTCGCAAAAGAAACAAACTGCGAGGCCGCGCGTAGCGCGGCCTCGCAACAAGGGCCCGCCGAGCAGCCTCAGGCCCCCGCGATCAGTTCCAGGACCCGCTGGTGGAAGGGTCCGTGGCTCACCACGACGCCGCGATTTTCGCTGAGCTCACGGCCGCGGGAGAAGTCGAGGGGCTTGCCGTCGAC
>DATLIL010000022.1:0-2246 GCA_035539475.1 Polyangiaceae bacterium | reverse complement strand
TCGAGAACAGCACTCCGCAGTTCGTCTTCAAGATCTGCCGAGCCAGCGAGTGGCGGACCTTGCAAGCGGAGCAGGAGTGGCGGGGCAGCCCGCACGATGTTCGCGACGGCTTCATCCATCTTTCGACCCAGGCGCAGGTCGAGGGCACCCTGGCGAAGCACTTCGCCGGCGAGGTCGACCTGGTGTTGCTCAGGATCGCGAGCGCCGAGCTGGGAGCTCGGCTCCGCTGGGAGCCTTCGCGTGGCGGAGAGCTCTTCCCGCACCTGTACGCGCCCCTGCTGTGCTCGACGGTGACGGAGGTGCCGTTCGAGGACTTGCTCCGCGGCGCGGCAGAGTCGTGCGGAGGATCCGGCCCTGCGCGATAACGCGAATCGTGATCCGCTGCCGTACTCGAGTCTCGGTCAGGAACGCGGCACGTCGTCGGTCGGGCTGGTGGGGCAGAGCTCGCGCACTCTTCTGCCGGTCGGTCCGCTCTCCAGCTCTCGCCACCCCGGGTTGCAGGGCGGTTGTGCTTGCTCGGCCGGTGCGACGCCGCGCGGCGTTGCCGATGGCTTCCGGGGCCTGGGCGCACGCGCCTCGTCTCGGAATGCCTGGCTTCTCCCGGGCTCGGCGGCGAGTGGTGCCTCGACGATGGTCTCTGGCTCCAGCATCGGGGGCGGGGCCACGAGGTGCACGCCGGTCAGCGCGTCGTCGTTTTGCGCTGCCTGCGAGGTAAACGCAAAAGGATCGCGTTGAATGTGCGCTGTCAGCAGGAGCAGAGCTGCCCCCAAACCTACCGAACTCATTGCCAGAATGGGTTTGATGTGGGCCATGATGATCACCTCTCGCCTGGCGCTACTGCATGGGGTGTGCCGCGCAGGGGAGGTCAGCGGCCCGTCGAATCAGGCAGCGAGTCGAGACCGGGCCGCTCAGGTCAATGCCGCACGCACGAAGTCGCCCTCTGTCAGCGTATCGGGGGTCGTCGTCAGGACTTCCGACCTCATCGCCTCCTTGACGAACACGGTGTCCAGCGCTTGCTCGCGGGCATGTGATCCGTAACCGAGCGCGCGCACCAAGCCGCCGAGGAAGAGATCGCGCTGGCTGTCCGACGCAAATTTTGCGCGTTCACGTGGGCTGTCGCCCCAGGCAGCCAAACGACGGACAATGCGCCGCGAGCACCAGTCCATGACGACCGACGCCACCCTCACCAACGCCTGCGCAGCGCTCATCGCCGAGGCGGCCAAGGCGACGACGACCGAGCGATCACGAGCGCTGTTAGCGGCCACCGGCGCCGTGCTGGATGCGCTGCAGAGTGCTGGGGGACCCGCCCCGGCGCTGCTGCTCGATGCACTGCGAACGCTTCCACCGCTTGGCGCGGCGTGGATTGCGATCACGCTCGGCTCGGCAGTGGAGCAGGGGTCGTCTCCGGCCAGCTCCGCTCCCGCTGTGGTCGACCTGATGCGGCGCTGGCTCGACGCGATGCCCGACGACGACGAGGACGTGCTTCCCCGCGACGTCGTGGCTGCGTTTCCGTGGCTCGGCCAGTCGCTGGTGACCCACCTGGTGCGTGCGCCCGAGCTTCGCGCCGTGCTCGCCCGCGACGTGCGGTTGCGCGAGCAGCTCTTGCGCGCCAGCGGCGCGACCTACGGCGCGGCGTGGGTCCAGGAGCTGATTCTGCGACAGTCGGGCGAGCTCATCGTGCTCCACGTGGAGAGCCGCCGCGCTCTCGTCCTGCGTTACGAGAACGTGGGGCGTGTCTTCCACCTTTTTACGTTGCTGCAGGGGGCCATCGGCACCCGTCTTCCGGGAGGCCGCGAGCCCGACCTCGAGCAAGTGCAGGCCGCGATGGGCGGCGAGCGCTCACCGCACAACGACTCGGCCTGGTGGCACTATCAAGATGGCTTCACGTCCAAGGCCGATTTCATGAGCTCGTTGTGGGCCGAGTGGAGCGTGAGCGACGTCCCTCAGCTCGACGGCGTGACGGTGCTCGTGCTCTGGCCCCCGATCCTGGGCGGTCGCCACTGGGACAGCAGCTTCTTCGGCCCAGCTCTCGATGCTGCACCGCCGCGTGTGACCATCGTGCGCGAGCTCGACTCCGCCGAGGCCGAAGCGTGGTTCTTGCGCGTTCGCATCGCGCCGCGGTGAGCCCTACAGCGCGTCGATGAGCTCGGCGGCATGGACGCGATCGAGGCGATACTGGCGCTCCTCGCCGGTATCGAGATCGCGCGCGTCGACGCGGGTCTCGTGCCGGTCGCAGGCGATGCCGC
>DATLIL010000021.1:0-2699 GCA_035539475.1 Polyangiaceae bacterium | reverse complement strand
CTCGTGAGCCATCTCGCGTTCCTGGTGGTGCTCGAGTTCACGCTCGCCGTCTGCTCGGACGTCCTCGGGCGCATCGTGTCGCTCGTGGATTCGCTGCTCTCGGAACGGGTCTCCAACGCCACCAGCGTCCGGCTGATGCAGCACGCGGCGACGCTCGACCTCGAGGACTTCGAGGACAGCGAGCTGCAGGATCAGCTCGAGCGAGCGCGACGGCAAACCACCGGCCGGATGGCGCTCATGAGCCAGCTCTTCGGCCAGGTGCAGGACATCGTCACCATCGTCAGCTTCGCCGCCGGCCTCATGATCTACGCGCCGTGGCTGATCCTACTGCTGGCGGTCGCCCTGATCCCGGCGTTCGCCGGCGAGGCGCACTTCAACGCGCAGAGCTACTCGCTCTCGTACCAGCGCACCCCGGAGCGTCGCGAGCTCGACTACGTGCGCCACACGGCGGCCAGCGTGGAGACGGCGAAGGAGGTCAAGATCTTCGGCCTCAGCGGGTTCCTGATCGAGCGCTTCCGGCGGCTCTCGGAGGACCTCTTCAAGGCCAACCGCGCGCTGGCGGTGCGTCGCGCCACCTGGGGCGGTGTGCTCACGACGCTTGGCACCGTCGGCTATTACGTCGCCTATGCGTACCTCGCCTGGAGCACGTTGCGCGGGCGCTTCACCATCGGCGACCTGACCTTCCTCGCGGCGTCCTTCCGCCGGCTGCGCAATCTGCTCGAGAACCTGCTGAGCGGTTTCTCGCAGACGGCTGGGCAGGCGCTCTATCTCGACGACCTCTTCTCGTTCTTCGAGATCGAGCCGGAGATCGACTCACCGCCCAACCCGCGTCCGTTCCCGCGGCCGATCGTGAGCGGCTTTGAGTTCGAGGACGTCGGCTTCCGTTATCCCGGGGCTGACAAATGGGCGGTGCGGCACCTGAGCTTCTCGCTCGCGGCCGGCGAGGTGCTCGCCCTCGTGGGCGAGAACGGCGCCGGCAAGACGACGCTCGTGAAGCTGCTCGCGCGCCTCTACGACCCTGACGAGGGGCGCATCCTCCTCGATGGCCACGACCTTCGCGAGTACGACCTCGACGCGCTGCGTGCCGACATCGGCGTGATCTTCCAGGACTTCGTGCGCTATCACCTGACGGCGGCCGAGAACATCGCGGTCGGTCGCATCGAGGCGCGCGCCGACCGGGAGCGCGTCGAGAGTGCGGCCCGGCGCAGCCTCGCCGACGCCGTCATCAAGACGCTCCCCGCGGGATACGAGCAGATGATCGGCAAGCGCTTCAAGGGCGGTGTCGACCTCTCGGGCGGCGAGTGGCAGAAGATCGCCATCGCCCGCGCCTACATGCGCGACGCGCAGCTATTGATCCTCGACGAGCCGACGGCGGCGCTCGATGCACGGTCCGAGTTCGAGGTCTTCCAGCGGTTCAAGGAACTGAGCCATGGCAAGACGGCGGTGCTGATCTCGCACCGGTTCTCGAGCGTGCGCATGGCGGACCGCATCCTCGTGCTGGTGGACGGCCACGTGGAGTCGATGGGCACGCACGAGGAACTGCTCGCCGAGGGCGGGCGATACGCCGAGCTCTTCGAGCTGCAGGCGGCTGGCTATCGGTAGGTTGGTCGTCGTATGTTCTCGACTCCTCCCACCGGACAGGTACCCAGATGATCGCACCGATCCCCGCGCGCTTCGTTCCCACGGCGCACGCGCTGCTCCGCATCGTCGCGGGCGCGGCGTTCTTCTCGCATGGCGCACAGAAGCTGCTCGGCTGGTTCGGCGGCGTCGGCCCCGACGGCGGCACCGTCGAGCTTATGTCCCGGTTCGGCGTGGCGGGCGTGATCGAGCTGGTCGGAGGCATCTGCATCATGATCGGGCTCTTCACGCGGCTCGCCGCCTTCATTGCCTCGGGCGAGATGGCGGTCGCCTATTTCTGGATGCACGCCGGCTCGAGCGGGAGCATCTGGTGGTGGGAGAATCGCGGCGAGACCGTGATGCTGTTCTCGTTCATCTTCCTGCTGCTCGCGGCGTGGGGTGCCGGCCCGTGGAGCGTGGACGGCGCGATGGCAGGGCGGGGGAAGACCGCGCAGGACGCCGGGTAAGGAGCCCCGCCCCGGAAGCACTCACACCATCACGGTCGACTCGCGCCCGCACTCGAACAGGAACCAGGCGCGACGTTCGCCCTCGTCGACCCACACCTCGATCATGCTCGCCGTCCCGATGTCGCCGTGCTCCTGGCAGACGTTGTGCGCTTCCCGCATGCGCGTGACCAGGCTGGCGTTGTCCTCGCGCAGTTCGGCGAGCATGTCCGAGGGGTCCACGTACTCTTCGTCGTTGTCCTCGATGCGCTGAGTGCGCGCGATGTGACCGATCGAGCGGAGCGTCAGGCCGCCGATCTTGCGGACACGCTCGGCGATGTCGTCCGTCATCGCGAAGAGCTGGTCGGCGTGCTCGTCCAGCATGATGTGGTATGACCGGAAATGCGGGCCGCTCATGTGCCAGTGGAAGTTCTTCGTCTTCACGTAGAGCGCGAAGACGTCGGCCAATACGCCGTTCATCGCGGCCGAGATGTCCTTGGTGGCGGCCGGCTTGAGGTCGGTCGGGGTGAGCATCGGCGCATTGCGAAGGCTGTTGAGCTCCTTCCGTCGCTTCGTGTCCGGCAGTCTCATGGTGACGCTCCTTTCCCGCAGAACACTTCGCCCGCCGCGCTGGTTCCA
>DATLIL010000020.1:0-1787 GCA_035539475.1 Polyangiaceae bacterium | reverse complement strand
CGCGGTCGACGACCACCGCTGCGTCCGAGACGGCCGCCACGTTGGGCCCCTGATCGAACGGCCAATCTTCCGGCGCTGAAGACATTGGCATCACCCTAGTCGCTCTCGGCCAGCAGCGAGCTGCAAACCCGCTTTCAGTGGAAATCCATGTTGACGTTGGCAGCCTGGAGCGAGTCCGTCCCGGCGCTGGCGATGTAGACCGCGCCGCCGGTGCCGCAGGCCACGGTGTTGCCGCTCGCCAGGCAGCCGTCCGGCGGCGTGACGACGTTGACGGCGCCGTCTGCGTTCGGCGTCGCCGTGATCTGGAAGCTGCCCTCCGCCGGCAGGTTGAGCTCGACGTTGCCGTCGGTCGACTCGATGTCGCCACCGCTGGCCTCCGCCGAAATGGCCGCGAAAAACACGCGCACGCCGAACGGAGCGTCGCTGCCGACGAGGCCGTCGCTGTACGCCGTGACATCGTCGCTGACGTTCGTGATCTCGATCACCCCTCGGCACTCGACGACGGTGTCCTTGACCGTGGGAGCGCCGTCGAGGTCGCAGTCGCCCAGGCCGAGCGACTGCAGGTGCACGCTCCAGGCGCTGGCCACTGCGCCCTCATCGATGGCGATATCGGCTTCCTCGATCTCCCCGGCAGCCTGGTTCACGACCTTGATCGCGCCGTCGAACTCCGGTGGGACCTCGACCGTCAACTCCGCGCCGACCTCGTCCCAGCCGAGCTGCTGGCTGATGACGCTGATCTCGTTGCCCTCGGTCAGGACCTCGCCACTCCAGCCCGTCATCATGTCCTCCGTGGCTTCCGTCTCCGCGCTCGCACCCCGGTAAGTGAACGGACTGAAGGTCGCGCTCACAACACCAGGTTCGCCCGGTACGAGCCGGATCAGGCCCTTGACGTGATCGACCACGAGGTCCATCCCCGCCACGTAGGGCTGCGAGCTAGTCACATCAGTGCCAGTGAAGCGCTGGAGCGCTTCAGGGCCGTTGGCGGTACCCGCCGTGCCAGCGCCAGCGCCGGCGCCGGCAGTAGGCGAGCTCGCACCGCCGCTTCCCCCGCCTGCCGCGGTGCCCGCGCCTCCGCCGCTTTTCTCGTTGTCGTTGTCCTCGGTCTTCCCGCAGGCGGCGACCAGCAAGACGAGCACCAGCGAACATCCCAAGCGAACCATGCCCATTTCCAGCTCCCGGTTGGCTGCACGCTAAAGCACCGTACCGGCCGCAGCAAGTCCGAGAGCGCGACAGGCATGGCCGTTACGGCGTGTTCCCCAACCAACCCCCAAGTCAGGCTACGCTCCTTCGGGATGGAACGGCCACCGATCGCCAAGCGAATCGCCGCGGCACGCGAGAAGGCCGGGCTGTCACACGAGGTCGTCGCGCACAGTATCGGCCTCGACGCGCCGTCCTACTGGGACCTCGAGGCCTACGATGACGAGGCGTTCATGGCCGTGTCGATCGCAGAGCTCGTTGCGCTCGCGCGCACGCTGGGCGTCTCCACCCTCGATCTGCTCGAGCCCACTCTCAGCGCGCCGCTCGAGCCCATTTCCTACGCCGAGCTCGCCGAGCTGATCCGAGCACGGATCGTCCTCGATGACGTCGACGTGGACACGTGGGGCGCGCGCGTTGGCTGGGACGTGAGCGACATCCTCGCCAACGCCGACAGCGTCGCCGACCTCAACCTCGACGGCCTGCGCGACATTTGCTCCGCCTTGGGCGTCGACTGGCGCGCCGTCGTCCCGACCTGACTCCACAAAAGGCTAACGGGGCACGCGAACAGCGCCGCGTGCCCCGGGCACTAC
>DATLIL010000019.1:0-1994 GCA_035539475.1 Polyangiaceae bacterium | reverse complement strand
GCGATCTGACCTTGCGCCTGCTGGACGGCGCATCGCTCCGTGGGCTCGTTCGCGATCAGGCCAGCGGAACGCCGCGCGTCGCCTTCTCGATCGTGCTCACGCCCATCCGCGGCCCACTCGAGCGCGGCCCCGCCATCGCGCGCACCTTCTTCGCGGCTGACGGCCGCTTCGAGCTCGCCGCCCTCACCCCGGGCGAATATCTCGTCACTGCCATCGCCGCCGGCTCCGCCCCCGCGCCCGAACGCCGTTTCACTCTCGCGGACCACGGGCACGAAGACGTCGTCTTCGACCTGGCGAGCGGCGGCAGTGTGCACGGCGTCGTGGTCGACGCGACCAAGAGATCCCCCGTCTCCGGCGCCTTCGTCTCGGTCGAGACGCAGCTGGCCGACACTTCGTCCGCCGTGCCCATCGCCACCAGCTCCACCACGGACGAGAGCGGGCGCTTCGAGCTCAGCGGGCTGGGCACCGAGCCCTTCTCGATCATGGTCACGAGCGCGGCTCACCACAGCCGGATCCAGGGCGGGCTGCGCGTCGCGGCAGGTGGCGCGCTGGGCCCGCTCAGCATCGAGCTCACTCCCACCGCTCCGGGCGAAGCACCACACCTCGAGCTCGCCGGCATCGGAGCGGTCGTGGAGCCTCGCGGCGACGCGCTCGCCATCGGTACCCTCCTCCCCGGCGGCGGCGCCCTCGAAGTGGGCCTCAAGCCCGGCGAAGCCATTGTCGCGGTCGAAGGCACTCCCGTCACCGACATCGGCTTCGGCCCCGCCATTCAACGCATTCGCGGCCCTGAGGGCACCTTCGTCACCCTCACCATCCGCCGCAGTGAAGGCAACGTCACCCTCGCGGTCCCGAGGCGGCGCGTGCGAACCAAGCAGTAGGTCTCCATGGCCCGGGATGTGCACCTGCACGGGACATGGAAACCACCATGATTCGCGACGTTCCAATCGCCGCCAGCCGACTTGGCCTCGGCACCTGGGCCATGGGCGGACGCCAGTGGGGAGGAACGGACGACGACCAATCGGTGCGAACGATCCACGCCGCTCTGGATCATGGGATCAACTTCATCGACACCGCGCCCGCCTACGGATGGGGGCATTCTGAAGCGGTCATCGGCCGCGCGCTGGCCGAGTGGGGCAAGCGCGATCGTGTGGTGATCGCCACGAAGCTCGGGTTGTCGGTGCAAGGCCCCGACGTCTACCGCGACTCCAGCCGCAAGCGTATTTTCGAAGAGATCGAGGTCTCTCTCAAACACCTGCGGACGGACTACATCGATCTGTATCAGGTGCACTGGCCCGACTACGACACGCCCTACGAAGAGACCGCTCTGGCGCTGCTCGATCTGCAAAAGGCAGGAAAGATTCGCGCCATCGGCGTCTCGAACTTCTCGATCGAGGCGATGGATCGCTTCAACGCCGTCGCGCCCATCGCTACCGCCCAGCCGCCACTCAACCTGTTCGAGCGCGAGTTCGAACGAGACGTTTTGCCGTGGTGTGTCCAACACGGCGTCGGGGCCGTCACTTACGGGGCGCTCTGCCGCGGTCTGCTCGGCGGCGCAATCGACGAGAAGACCAAGTTCACGGGCGACGACTTGCGTCTGACCGATCCCAAGTTCCAGCCACCACGGTTTGCCCACTACCTCGAGGCTGTCAGGCTGCTCGAGCGTTACGCGCGCGAACGATACGGCAAGAGCGTGCTGGCCCTCGCTCTGCGCTGGGTGCTCGACCAGAAGGGGAGCGCGGTGGCGCTCTGGGGACCTCGCAACCCGCAAGACCTCGACCCCCTGGGCGACGTCCTCGGCTGGCACCTCGATCGCGAGGCGCTCCACTATATCGACGAGGTGCTGGCGCACAGCATTCGCGATCCCATCGGCCCGCAGTTCATGGCTCCGCCAGCGCACCGACCCGGCCAGCAGCCCGCGGCCTCGCCCTGACGTTCGAACGAGCGCGTCGAGTGAGCGACCGTAAAGAACGCGTTTACAGGTTTCACGACTGACG